>JAGLWX010000099.1 GCA_023133185.1 Fidelibacterota bacterium | reverse complement strand
CTGGAGGTTCAAATTCCCGTATCAAAACAGGATCGGGGTTTGTCACGCCTGATGTTTGCCTACGGTAAAGCAGTTCCTTTTTGGAATTGGATGCTGGGCTTGAAGTTGGGTGTCTCCTATGAATACCGCCGCCAGTATGATGCCTCGACGGCAACTTTCAGCCCGGAAAGAAATGAGAATTGGGGGCTTTTTCTGCAACCGTTCGTTATATGGTAATTACCGGGTACAATATTTAGAAATCAATCTTGATGAATTCATAAAAAATCTAACCGCAAAGACGCAAAGAACGCCCCAGTGAACCCAGTGAAATATGCTACGCATTTCACGAGTCAAGAAAATGCTTTGCATTTCACGGGACAGGCAAAGTATTTATTTGTATTTTCGATTCCAGTCAGGGATAGTTTTCAGGATAACGGCCAATACTCCAGGAATGCTTAGAAGTATGCCTTCCCGGGGCAGACCCAGTAATCGAAGCACAAAGGGGAATAGTATCATCCCGAAAATTGTCACCCTGGCGCGATGGAGACGCATCCCTTTGACCAGCATTTGACGGAGAATTATTATTATAAGCGCCGAGCCGGTCACAGTCAAAGGTTGAAAATAGACCAGTGAACCAAAGAGCGTGGAGAGTCCGATTCCTCCTTTAAAACGGATATAAATTGACCAGTTGTGACCAATAATCGCAGCAGCTCCGGCGCCGGCGGCGATCCACAGGTTACCTGTTATCATATGGGCAATTAAAACACTGGCTGTTCCCCAAAGAACATCCAGAATTGCCGTAGCGACAGCCGCTTTTAATCCGGCTGCCCGTTTTACATTTGTAGCGCCTGTGTGACTACTCCCGAATTCATAAATTTTAATACCGGTAAGTAGTCGGGTAACGATATGTCCGGTTGGGATAGCCCCTAAAAGGTATCCGATTAAACAACATAAAATCCACTGATAAGTCATATATCCTCCATTGTGAGCTGAATTGTACAAAATTTTCAATTGAGTAACAACTGAAATATTCCACTGTTTGATATTTTTGTATGGCTGAATGCGGAATATTCCGGACAAAATTTTCTTGTTGAAATTTGCGGGTTTTATACTTAGAATGCCGTCTATGTTTCCACACTTAAATAAACAAAGAAAATTTCGTCCGGTTATTGTCATTTATACCCTTTGTGTCTATGCCTTGCAGTATGCTTTCACGACGATAATAGTATTAATTGGAATTGGCGTCAGTTATTTTAAACTGAAGTCGATCAACCGGTTTTGGAATTTGATCTGGGCAAGGGGATTGTTCTTTTTAATGGGGAAACGAGTCCATATCGAGGGTAAAGAAAATTACGACCGGCTAAAAAAATATATACTTGTTGCAAATCATGCCAGTATCTATGACATACCGGCTATTATGAGCGTTGTTCCCGGGGTATCGTGGATCGGCAGAGAATATCTAATACGTATTCCGGGCTTCGGTCATCTGCTGAAGATGAACGATTATATTCCGATTGAACCGGGAAAACCCGGACGGTCATGGCAGTCGATCAAGCAGGCAATCGCTAATGCGAAAGATGGAATCACGGTAGCCATTTTTCCGGAGGGAACGCGTACTG
>JAGLWX010000098.1 GCA_023133185.1 Fidelibacterota bacterium | reverse complement strand
GTTCATCAGGTATTGAAAAGAGTCGAAGATTTTCTGGAGCAGCAGACAGGAATCCGGATAGTAGATAGAAAGGTCGAACTGTTCTGATGGTTGGTTATCGAAAACGACGGGTCTCCGATGAAATAAAGAGAATTGCCGGAGACATATTTATAAAGGATTTACCCAGTCAAGGATCCAGCCTGATAACTGTTACGAATGTGCACTGTAGCAGTGATTTGCGGCAGGCAAAAATATATTTAAGTATTTACAACGAAGATCCGGCACAGCGGCTACGAGTATTGAAAAATATCATTAAAAAGGCTTCCTATATCCGGGGGCTTTTAGGTAATCGGATTACATTGAAATATGTCCCTAAATTGTTGTTCTTCGAGGATGATACAACGATCTATGCAGATAATATTGAACGTTTAATTCAATCTATTCATAAAGATGAGGAAGATGACATTTCAGAATCCGATTGAGCTCATACTGAATGTCTATAAGCCAGTGAATTTAAGTTCCTATGATATCGTTCGAAAAGTGAAACAGATTTTACCTGGAATTAAAGTCGGGCATGGGGGAACATTGGATCCCTTTGCAGAGGGAGTTTTACTGATTCTAATTGGAAAAGCGACAAAACGGATGACAGAACTGTTAAAGCACCGGAAAAGTTATGAAGCCATTCTGAAGCTGGGATCGGCATCGGCTACCGGGGATAATACATCTGATATTACTGAAACTGCCGCAGTTCCCGAGATAAATGAATCTGTATTAAAGAACCTGGAAAGTCAATTTTCAGGAGAAATAACTCAAGTACCCCCGGCTTTTTCAGCGAAAAAAATCAATGGGAAACCAGCATACAAATACGCTCGGAAAGGACAGAAAGTAATTCTGAAGCCGATAACGGTTTTTATATCCGATCTTACTTTGAATATGATTGACGAGTGTTCGATGAGAATAAATGTTACCTGCTCAAGCGGAACGTATATTCGCGTTTTGGGTGAAGACATCGCCAGAGCCATAGGAACATGTGGCTATCTGACCTCCTTGAAAAGGACGAGAATTGGAGAGTATAAGATAAACGATGCTATCCCTGTTGAAAATTTGCAGAGCGCTATTTCGAATTTAGTAATGACAGGGATATAAATTGGGTTCCTTCTCAAATTCAGCGGGTAAAATAAAAAAAGGCTCTTTCTTGAATCGAGTGGATATGTCCGTGGTCTGTAATCCGTGGTCGGTGAACAATGATTCTTTGAGATTAAAAATGGTGCAATAAATTATGTATATTAAATCAGCAAAAGATTGTCAGTATATTGGAGTAACAGACTATAATCCCGACGAGTCGGGAAAAGAAAGGAACCAAAGGGTAGGACAGGTCTGCCTATCCGGCAGCCGCCGGACGCAGACAGGTGTTGGGAAATATGATAAATAAAGCGGATGTGTTTTGCAACAAATAACGACTTATGAATACGATATGGTTGTTTTACTGACTACGGGCCACAGACAACGGGTTACGAAATTACCCACTCTAAACAAGAAGGAACCTTAAATTTTATAACTATGCAGGTGTTTTTTGGTCTTGATGCATTACCACAATATTTCAAAGGCGCGGTTGTGACACTGGGTGTATTTGACGGACTCCATCTCGCCCATATGGAGATTATCCAGCGGGTCATTAATTCTGCGGTTCAGGAACAAACCGGTTCTATGGCTATTACCTTTGATCCACATCCCCGCAAAATATTGAATCATTCTAAGAATTCCGTTCCCCTGTTAACAACACCGCAAGAAAAATTGAAACTTTTGGAAGATACTGAACTCGATGCGACTCTTTTTCTAAAAGTAGATGAAGCCTTGTTAAATACCAGCAGTGAAGCATTTGTCGAAGAGGTGCTTGTCGATCTAATGGATGTTAATAAAGTAATTGTCGGGTACGATTATCATTTTGGTAAAGGTCGTGGCGGGCGAGCCGGGCAGCTTATCCAATTAGGGCAAAAATATGGATTTTCCGTTGAAACCGTGTCACCGATATTGCTGGATAATGAACCGATACGGTCCTCGTTAATTCGATCGTTGCTTGAAGAAGGCCAGGTGGAAAAAGCCGCAAAATTACTTGGCAGATATTATGGAATTTCCGGTCATGTCGTGCATGGGGCAGGAAGGGGAATTAGTCTGGGATTTCCCACAGCCAATATTGAAATAAACAATCCTGAAAAGATGATCCCATCAGATGGAGTGTACCTGTCAAAAGTGCAGGTGAATGAACAACACTTTTTTGGCATCTGCAACATCGGCATACGGGAGACATTTAATGAACATGACCGTGTTATCGAAGTGTATTTGATGAATACTGCCCAGATGGATTTGTACGGTGCGGAAATCGAAGTGGATTTCCTGGAACGTTTAAGAGATGAAATTAAATTTGATACAATTGAAGAATTAAAAAACCAAATGATTTTGGATGAGAAAGAATGTTTAAAAAAAATTAAAAATAAGACCAATGAAAAGGAGGATTGACTGAATGCCATTAGCAAAAGAAGTCAAACAAGAGTTAATAGAAAAATACGGAAAAGATGCAACAAACACCGGTTCTATAGAGGCACAAATTGCCTTGTTAACCGAACGTATTAAATCACTGAATGCGCATTTTCTGGAACATAAAAAAGATCATAGTTCCCGGCGCGGTTTATTAAAACTTGTTAGTCGTAGAAAACATCTTATAACCTATCTTCGTAAAAGAGATGAAGAGGCTTATAAAAAATTAATCGGCGAATTGAATATTCGCAAGTAAAAGACAGGAGTCTACATTGATACGTAAACAGATAACCCTTGGTGGAAGGGAACTTATTATTGAAACAGGTCGAATGGCAAAACAGGCGCACGGGTCTGTAACTGTTCGATACGGTGACACAATGGTTTTGGTTACCGCAGTTTCCAATTTATTAAAACCGATGAACCAGGATTTTTTTCCGTTGTCGGTTGAATACCGTGAACGTACTTATGCTGCCGGTAAAATTCCCGGCGGTTTTTTCAAAAGAGAAGGACGTCCCAGCGAGAAGGAGATTCTCACTTCTCGTTTAATTGATCGACCGATCCGTCCTTTGTTTGCTGAAGGTTTCTTCAGTGACACCCAGATAATTGCTACCGTAATTTCCGGTGATCAGGAAAATCCGGGAGATATTTTAGGAATTACAGGCGCTTCAATCGCATTAAGTATTTCGAAGATTCCCTTTTTAGGACCCATTGCAGGTGTACGCGTCGGCAGAATTAACGGTGAGTACGTCCTGAATCC
>JAGLWX010000097.1 GCA_023133185.1 Fidelibacterota bacterium | reverse complement strand
AAGAGTCGATCGTTATGGTCGAAGGAGAATCCAAAGAGATATCCGAAGATGTTTTAGTCGGCGCTCTTGAATTTGGACATAAGGCGATTATCGAACTTATTCATTTTCAGAAAGAAATTATTGAAGAAATTAAACCGGAAAAAGTCCAGGTTGATGCTACTGAGTTCCCCGAAGGATTGCTTGAAACGATCAGGAGCAAAACCGAGCTGCAATTAAGTATCTGGCGGGAAATGGCAAAAAGTTCCAAACATACCCGTTCTGAAGCCATTGGTATATTTATTAAAGAATTAACTACTGAACTGGCTGAAGAATATCCTGAACAGGAATCCGTTATCCGTAATGAAGTTGACGAAATATTGAAAAAGGATATGCGGAATCTGATTGTAGCCGGTCAAACCCGTCAGGATGGTCGGGGATTGAAAGATATCAGACCGATCACCTGTGAGGTTGGTGTTTTACCGCGCGCTCATGGTTCGGCGCTTTTTACCCGTGGTGAGACCCAGAGCCTTGGATCGGTTACCCTTGGTACGAAACTGGATGAACAGATTATTGATGATATTGATCGTGAAGAGTATAAAAAACGCTTTATGCTTCATTATAACTTTCCACCGTTTAGTGTTGGTGAAGTTCGTCGAATGTTCGGTACAAGTCGTCGGGAAATCGGTCACGGTAATCTGGCAGAGCGAGCTCTGAAAACATTACTTCCCGAACATATTGACTTTCCCTATACCATTCGGATCGTTTCCGATATTCTTGAGTCCAACGGTTCTTCCTCGATGGCTTCGGTTTGCGCCGGTTCACTATCGATGATGGACGCCGGTGTTCCTGTCAAAAAGACAGTAGCCGGAATTGCTATGGGACTTATTAAAGAGGGCGACCAGGTTTTTGTATTATCCGATATTCTCGGCGCTGAAGATCACTATGGAGATATGGACTTCAAAGTGACCGGTACTCAGGATGGTATTACCGCTATTCAGATGGATTTGAAAGTTGCCGGTATATCCACTGAAATTATGCGTCAGGCTTTGGAGCAGGCAAAAGAAGGTCGTTATCATATAATTGATATCATGAATCAGACTATTAAGGAACCGCGTGCTGATATTTCGCCTTACGCACCGAAAATGACCACGATCAAGATTCCGGTCGATATGATCGGCGAGATTATTGGTCCCGGCGGCAAAAACATAAAGGCGATTCAAGCAGATAGCGGCGCCACCGTAGAAATCGATGATACGGGAACAGTTTTTATTTCGGCAATTAACACGGAATCAGCCGATATGGCTAAAAACGTTATCGAAGCCATGATTCAGCAGCCGGAAGAAGGCAAGACTTATACCGGCTGTACCGTAAAACGTATCGAAAATTACGGCGCCTTTGTAGAAATTTTACCTGGCAAAGAAGGTTTATTGCATGTATCGGAAATTGCCTGGGAACGTACAAACGATGTCAATGACGTTCTGAAAGTCGGCGATAAGATCGATGTCTTACTGAAAAAAATCTCTCAACCGGGGCGATGGGAATTATCCATAAAAGAACTTTTGGAGAAACCGGAAGGTTATGTCGAAGAGAAGCGCTATAGCAGACCGCGTTCCGGAAATGATAGAGACCGGAACTCACGACATAATCCACGGTCAAGAAACAGATATTAATATGAACGAAGAACGGTTCCGGAAGACGACATTGTCAAATGGAATCCGGGTCATATCCGAATACATCGACTCGGTGTATTCGGTTGCTTTGGGAATATGGGCAATCGCCGGATCTCAGGATGAAACTCTTGAGACAAACGGTATTGCCCATTTACTTGAACACATCGCATTCAAAGGCACCAGGACCCGGACAGCTTTTCAAATAGCAAACGAAATCGAATCACTCGGCGGAGCGCTGAATGCGTTCACCGGGAAGAACGTAACATGTTTTTACACCCGTTTAATGAGTGAATATCTCTCAACCGGCGTTGAGGTATTGTCCGACCTGGTACTGAACCCACTTTTTGATAATGCCGAGCTGGAACGTGAAAAAGGCGTCATTATCGAAGAGATCAGAGAAATTGAAGACACGCCGAGCGATATTATTCACGATTACTTTTCTGAGCAACTGTTTCCCGATCACCCGATTGGCAGATCCATCCAGGGCAGCATCGCAAATATTCAATCGTTTACAAACGACCAGTTGATCGATTTTATTAAATCAAACTATACGTCCGATCGTTTATTGGTTGCCGCATCCGGGAGAGTTCATCATGATGAACTTGTGGAACTGACTGAAAAATATCTTTCGGGACTACAACGTGGCAACAATTCAAGGGCTTTGCCTGAGATTACACCCGTCAAGGAATTAAAGAAAGTGTATCGAAGGCAGATTAGCCAATCTCATTTAATCATTGGACGCCGAGTGTTTTCGCAGGGTGATCCCCGTCGTTATCATTTGGCGCTACTGAATGTTATCCTCAGCGGGGGAATGTCATCGAGGCTATTTCACAATATCCGGGAAAGATATGGTTTTGTATATGCTATTTACTCGTTTTCGGATTTATATTTGAACGATGGTCTCTTTGGAGTTTATGCCGGTGTGGATACGAGTCAGCTGGATACGATTCGCAATATGATTTATGATGAGTTGAACAAACTTGTCAAAAATCCGATCAGCCCGGAAGAATTAAAAAAAGTGAAGCAGCAGTTTGAAGGTGGACTGGTCATATCCCTGGAAGGGATGCAGTCCCGCATGAACCGGCTGGCAAAAATGGAAATTTACGAGAACCGGATCATGACGATTAAAGAATTGTTGGATATTATTGATCGCGTATCAATAGAAGATATCACTGATTTAGCGCAATATCTTTTTGATGCTGATCAGTTTATTGAAACAGTTATTATTCCTGAAAATACAAATACTCAAAAAAACGGGAGGTAACAATGGCGAAGTCCATCAAACCCGCAGATCGTACGAAAAATGTTACTTATGCTATCCGTGACATTGTCGTAAAAGCGAAGCAATTGGAAGCAAAGGGAAAACAGATTTTATATTTGAATATTGGTGATCCTCCTGTTTATGATTTTGAAACACCTGCCGATTTACGGCGAATTGTTGCAGACAAAATTCTTCAGTCGAATGCCGGCGCTAAAAATAATGTATCGACTTATTGTGATTCGATGGGAATCTTAGAAGCGCGTGAAGCCATTGCCCGTAACGCCGTAGAGATTAAAGGTATTAAAAATGTTACTCCCAATGATGTTTTTGTTTCAAGTGGCGCTTCGGAAGCGATCACCTTAGCAATTGCCGCATTAATCGATCCGGGTGACAATATCATGACGCCATCTCCCGGATATCCGCTGTACAGTGGACAGATTCCGGTGTATCATGGCGAGTTGAATCCCTATTTATTGAATGAAGAAACCGGTTGGCAGATCGATTTTGATGAGCTGGAGCGCAGAGTTAATAACAAAACCAAAGCGATCGTTGTCATTAATCCCAATAATCCAACCGGCGCAAATTACAGCCGGGAAAGTATTTTGAATATTCTTCAGTTTGCCGAAAAATACAATCTTGTCGTGTTTGCCGATGAGATTTATGATAAACTGCTTTTTGATGGACAAAAACATATTTCGATTGCATCTCTGTCCGAGACGGTACCCGTTATTACGTTTGGTGGGTTAAGTAAAAATTACATAATGCCCGGATGGAGAGTAGGATGGGCGATTTTTCACGATCCGCTCCAAATGATCGTTGATTATCGTGAAGCCATTAATAAATTACTTCGTGCAAGATTATGTTCACCTCATCCTCAGCAGTATATGGTCGCACCTGCTCTCAATGGTAATGATGATCATCTACCCGGAATGATAGCAAAGATTCAACGTCGCAGAGATATTACGTTTGAGATGTTAAATGCGATTCCCGGTATTTCCTGTGTCAAGCCTGGCGGCGCTTTTTATGCATTTCCTCAGATTCAGCTTCCTGAAGGAATCGACGATGAAAAATATGTTATCGGACTTCTTGAGGAAACCGGAGTATTAGTTGTTTATGGGAAAGGATTTGGTCAAAAACCCGGCACAAATCATTTCAGGATCGTCTTTTTACCTGATGATGACACTTTAATACATTCATATAAACTTATCAGAGAATTTACCGAAAAATTCTACGCCAGGTATCATTTCAGCCCAACAATATAAGCGAGGGCGATATTATTAATAATCCTGTGAATCCGAACAGGGTTCTGGTTTACCACAAAATTGATCCAAAGCCCGAATTAGGACTTACCTGCATACATCCCGGGCAATTTAGAAAACAGATTGAATTTTTAATAAAGAACGGGTTTCGATTCGTTACACTGTCAGAACTTGTGAAATTGAATAATCCGGATAACAAGACAATCGCTATTACTTTTGATGATGGTTATAAAGATGTTTATGAATTCGCTTTTCCTGTTTTAAGTCAATACAGTATCCCTGCGACGGTGTTCATCATAACAGATTATATCGGAAAGCGCAATGACTGGGATGCCAATCTGGGCTGGATCCATTATGAACACCTCAATGAAGACGAGATAAGGTTTCTTCAAAAAGCAGGGTGGGAGATAGGTTCTCATAGTGTTTCCCATAAATCGATCCATGGTATGACCGAGAACGAAATCATCTACCAATTGACCTGCTCGAAAGAGATTCTTGAGGATAAATTTGCGCAACGGATAGATTTTTATTCTCCTCCGTTCGGAAGTATAAGCAATCGAATCAGAACGTTGGCGCTCCGATCCGGTTATAAGGGCATCTGTGGCTTTTATTCATTCAAATATTATAAAAATCAACTTCTTCCTGGAATTATTCCACGATTAGCCGTATATAGGGCAGATACTATCGGATCTGTACGGCGTAAACTTTTAAGTGATTCTAACTTATTCAAAGAAGTTTTGAAACAGAATATTATTAATTTTTGCTCAAATGCCACGATCATGGTGAATACTTTAAGATAACTAATATAACTAAAATTTTACTTGACATATCAAATTCCTCTGTTTATACTATTAAAGTAATGGTTTAAGTGAACCGTGAAATAGGACGTAAAATGGGAAGGTCTATCAAAAAGCTGTATTATTCTATTGGTGAAGTTAGCGAAGCGACCGGACTGAAACAGTATGTCTTACGGTATTGGGAATCGGAATTTCCTTCACTCGCTCCGTCTAAAAACCGGGCGGGGAATAGAGTTTACCGTGAAAAAGATATAGTTTTAATTCAATATATAAAACACCTGCTTTATGATAAAAAATTCACTATTGAAGGAGCCAAGCAGAAATTAAAGTCCATTAAGCCAGAAGATTTGCAGCGGTTTAGCGAGACCGGCGGCATTAGTGATATCGAACAGGAAAAATATTCAGATAGTCAATTAATAGAAGTAATCCAAAAGATAAAATCGGGTTTGAAAGAAATATTAGTTCTGTTGAATGATTGGGAAACCTGATACCTTTTTATAGACTTCACAATAAAAAAAACATAAATTACGGCGCTGTTTGAAATCGGAGCGTGGCGCAGTCCGGCTAGCGCACCTGAATGGGGTTCAGGG
>JAGLWX010000096.1 GCA_023133185.1 Fidelibacterota bacterium | reverse complement strand
TTTGGAATATTGCGAATCACAGCCAGCCAGTAGAACCAGGATCAAAAGTAGAACCGGAGCGTTTTTTAATGCAATCGTAAAATTCATTTTAGTTTTCCCCTTCTGATAAAATTAGATGTTCCTTAATAGTCAAATTTATCTATCCTTTTTAGAAATTTCTTTTCATCCGATTTCAATTTCCGCTCGATCTTTTTAACATCCTCATCGGGTGGCAGCTCTTCGGGCTTGATATTTCGTTCACTTAGAAGACTGCGCACATCCTCGTTATTCTTCACGTGCTGGTCAGTGATTTCCGGTTCCGTGCGCAAGTCTTCGCGTTTGATGCTGAAATTAGTGATCTCGTTAGCAAAGTCTTTAGCCTTGATAGTAATCGTCGGCAGAAAATCAGCCAGGGGACGTTTAGCGGGAACGCCGAGTTTTACTTTCATCGCCTGCGTCGAATGACCACCAAACAAAGCTCTGTCTCCCTTACTCCGAATCCTTGCAAAACTCTGGTTTTCCTTGAGCCTCTCGAATATTAATCCGGACAGTTCCCGTTCTGATTGCGTCAATTTTCGCCTGGCGCTCAGCCTTTCCACTTCCGCCAACCGTTTTTCGATGATTTCCTGTTTGCGCGTCTGGACGGCAAAGTAGGTTTGCGCAAAGGCAATCGGATCTTTGGACGGATCACCGTTTTGGGCAATCAGGTAGCAGGCATATCGTGAGAGAGCAATGTCTTCGATTTCACGTTTTGCTCCTTTGGCAAGATCGATCATTTTGTTGACATCAACAAAATGATCCGAAACCTCATAACCTGAACTTTTACAAGCCGTTTTGGCTTTGGAGATTACGTTCTGAAAGTTGCGCCATTCATTATACCCCAGAGCCTTTTGTAAATCTCTGGCAAGCCAGAATTCAACACGGGATTCCGTATCCATCTGCACCAGCTGTTCAAACCTCGAATGCAGCTTAACGATAATCTCTTTTTTCATATTACGATCCCTTCTATTGGTTTCAGTATTCTATCACAATTAAAATTCCTATTCAGAGACGACATTCAAAAATATAGAATTATCCGAATAACGTAAAATCAATGCCTGATTTCTGCCGAATAGATTCATTTCGTGTAGATATTACGTAATGACAGTCAAGAAGGCAAGGGAAACATGCTCTTCTTACTACTCACTCTTGTGTATTGATACTTTACACAGGATACTTGTTCGGGCCGGTTCAGGATTTCAATTTTTCCTTTCTCACCGAAGCCTAACCGGAAAATAGGGAAATATTACAAAAAGCGGGGATATTATCCCCGCTTTTCAAAAACCACTATAAGGAGTAAGTTTATCGTTTCACACGATATGGAAACGCCCAGTAGGTGGAATTCAGCGGCGCATCCGTATCAAAGACGGATGACAGATCGATAATGTCGAAGAAAACCCAGCACATGTGGAACCGGTGACCATGCAGGCGAACGATGCCTGTAAAACTATCGTCGTTTTCCGGATCCTTCAGAGGACGCCGGCGTTTCAGTAAACCTTTTCTTATCCCGTAATGAACCATGGCAAGTTCGCCGGGATCCTGGAAAAAGGGATCCGGATTGCTGACACCCATCTCAACCCGATATAAACCGTTGGCTTTTAACGCCGGGTAATCGTTTCTGCCGAAGAAATGATCCAGCAGACTGTCAGCTTCATCATTGGCAAAATTAACTACCACAGTATCCTTTTTCAGACATAAATCCGTAATCTCAATCGTATTTCCAACTGTTCTGGCAATGATAGGTGAAAATGCCGTTACTTTCCAGTCCCGCCTTGGATTCCCGGTGTCAAACTTCTTCTCTAATTTCAGTTTTTGTTTGGCGATTTCAGTAAAGGGTTTCCAGACCGAGTCCGCAATCATGTGATTAACTGTATCTATTAATACCACCACAAAATAACCGGTTCTGGTAGATTTAATTTCCGCCAGCGCTTCAGTTTCTTCTTCGTTGACCTCGATGTTGACTTCACGCGTAGGTTTTGAATTGAGTTTCCGCCCAAATCTAACCAGCTGAAAACTAATCGGAAATGTATCAGCAAGGGCTTTCGCCAATCCGGGTTCATCGCTATACTCCATATCCTGGGCGCCGTCGTCATCCAACCCGTCCAGCATAATGGTACTGTCGGCTTCGACAATTTCCTTTAAAATCGATATCAGTTCGTCTTCGTCAGCTGAAGTTGTATTATCGCAGGAGGCCAGAAAGATTCCTGTGATAAATAACGGAATGATAAATAGCCAAATTCGTTTACTCATTTTTTTCTTCTCCTTTGCCTTGAATTTTCATTTCATTACTTAAATACTGAATATTGGAATGCAATTGCTCAACTGCACAATATTTAAAGAAATAATCGGCGTATTTTTCCTGAAAATCCGTCAGGTTTTCCAGATGCAGCACCGGTTTTTTTAGCGGGTTGGCTTTTTCAAAAATGTCCCGGATTTGATCGGACGTTAATCCAATTAGATGCAGAATGTCATAATCCAGCTCATTGATTTGTTTAAACTGCTCTGCGGTATTTACCTCGACTTCAATTTTAATCGCCTTGCGGGTATCGCCTAATTCTTTATTCACCTGTACCAGGCATTTTTCAATGCTGCCAATGTAATGAACATGTTGTTGGGTAATATAAATAGAATCGGTCAGTCCCTGGCGCTTCCAGATTCCGCCGCCTGTTTCAAAAGCGATCCGGTCAAAGACTTCAAATATTGGGCTGATGCGCACTCCCTGAACTAACTGTTTACCATAGGATTTTAGATATTCGGATGCTGCTTTTGTAGATGTGGCAATCCCCGACATTCTGCCGATGAGCCAATGTATCAGCCGCCGGTTTTGCAATATATCGACGCCATTTCCCTGGAATTCAAATAGAATGTCGTCCGTTTTTAGAGCATCGCCTTCATTGACATTCCATTCAACTTTTAGCTGTTTGCCGCTGGATTCGAACAATATCTCTAAAACATCACGTCCGGAAAATATACCGTCGGATTTTGCGATAAAAGAACCGACCGAATGCAGAGCATAGGGCGAGACGCTTTCGGTTGTCAGATCACCGGGTCCCACTTCAATGGTCTGCATCCAGTCCAGAACTGTCTTAATGAGCGACGTATTCATCGATCTTCCATTTCAATGTTTCCCACAGCGCCTTCTTCCCAATCAGGCATGAAAAATTCACCCATCATACCGTGTCCCATCTTTCTCCCTTTTTTACCGGGACCAAAAGGATGACACGCTTTATGATATTTAATCATGGCTTTCTGATCGTCAGTAAGAATATTTCTCATCGCAATCCGATGCTTTACACGGAGCTTAAGAAATTTTCCCTTCAGATCATTGATTTTGCCTATGACGACATCGATTTTTTTCAAAGAGCCGTCACTGCGAATGAGTTCTTCCAGTTCCAACCGCGCCAGTTTCAGGTCGGCAGTTATTGGAATAACTGCTTTCTGATGTTTGACTCTCAACTGGTGCATCTGCTCTTTTTGTTCCTCGTTGAGATCGAGTATTTCCGCCATTTCCATCCGTTTTTCGGTCATCATATGTTTTTTAATCACCCGTCTGGGTCCGGCAATAACGAGCGCCGGTATAGCAAGAAGTATGATGACTGTTGTTAAACGTTTCATGGTTTTCTCCTTCCTTTCATTGGACCTCCCGGTCCTTCGTGTTGATAAAGCGCTCTTATTAGTCGATTTCGAAACCTATTTTCGAAAATGATATATTTCATCTGCTGATCAGCAGTCAATATATCGCCTGTATCAATGATAAACGCCTCTTTTTTGGTAATAATGTTTTTCTCAAGCTCAGACAGCTGCTTCGCATATTTCTTGACATCCGCGTGACTGGATTTATAATCCTCGTCGTTGACCAATTTGTGAATTTCAATCATAATCTTCCGCTGTCTGTCCCGATCATCACTAATCGATTCCCTAAATTCCTTCAGTTTCGGAAAAAATTTTATCGATTGTTTGATCGTCAGATCAAGAAATTCCGTCATTTTCCAGATACGCAACGTTTCTATTCGTTCCCGCCTGTCCGGATCCATCGGTCCCATAAAATCTTCCTGAGCATTGATAAATCCTATGCAGAGAAAGACTAATATTAACGCTAATCCTAATGCCTTTTTCATGTATCCTCCAATCTATAATATTTCATATTTTAGCTGTTCTATCACTTTTTCAAAATCCTTATCATCAAGATTGGCAGTTGCCAGCAGGTAACTGTCAACATCCGATATCTGTGGATTTTCAACAATATGATATACGGCGTCCCGATAGAGATCATCGGTGAACAAATCAACGTCGCCGTTGGAAATATCACTATCATCCGCCAGTATCTCTCCGAAATAACCGGTATCTGTAAAATTTAGATAATCATGCTCCAGATTCAGTTCGGTAATCCACTGATTGCCTGCCGGTTCGGTCTTGATCAACGAAATAACCGTTATTAAAACAACCGCCATTGCCGTGGCAAACGCCGGAATTGTCCAGAGCAATCGTTTCTGCCATATCGATCTGCGATCAAGTCGTCTGTTCAGCGCCACAACAAGTTCAGAGCCATAACCCGGAGACATCTCAACGCTATCCCGCTCCATGATTGCGGTAATGGCTGACAGCGACAACTGATAATCGCGGCACTCTTGGCACTCTTTGAGATGCTCATTGACCTTATTATAATCTGTTGACGAAAGATCGCCACTGACGTATAATGGTAAAAGATCTTCGTAATCTTTACATGCTTTCATAGCTGACTCCCATATTCTCCAGAACGCTTCTTAAATTCTTCAGGGCGTGGGAAAAATTGACCTTCGCCGCATTTTCCGTTGAATCCATTATGTTTGCTACCTCTTTGAAGGGCAATCCCTGGTAGGATCTGAGAATAATCACCATCTGTTGTTTAGAGGACAATTTTTTTATCGCTTTTTGTAACAAGCGATTTGTTAATTCGGAATCATAAATGACGTCGTCACCGGACTTCAGATCAACAGAATCAAGCCCGATATATTGCCGGGCTTTTTGTCTGCGTAAATAATTAATGCCCGTATTGACTGCGATCCTGTAAATCCAGGTGAAAGGCGCTGATTCCCGGCGAAATTTTGATAAGTTCTTATACACTTTAATGAATGTCTCCTGGGTTAAATCGTCCGCTTCATCGTGTGAAGTAACCATGCGGCGGAACAGGCTGTAAATCTTTTCCTGATTTTCAAGAACCAATCTGTTGAACGAATCTGCATTGTACTGTCTCACATTATCCGGGTTCAAATTTTCCTTTTCTTTTTCACTCCCTTTTGACACTTAGCAGCCTTTAAAAGTTAAATCCATGGTGTAAGGAAGAATATCCACCGGAATACTATTTGAATCAAAATCTTGCATATATATCTCTATCGTGAAATATTCCAATCAAAATCGATTTTATCAATATAAATATTGCAATCTTCAAAACATTTTTATGCATTTTTTCAATACCGTCTGGTATAAATATACGCCCAATATTTTCTTTTCCCTTGAATTTCCGCTCTTCCCGGGAATATATTCCGGGCAATTGGATTAGTGAGGGATTATGATCAAATCAATTATAAAATGGTACACATCAACATTACTGCTGACACGCCTGTTATCCGGATTTATCCTCGGATCAATAACCGGCGGAATATTGTGGTATATTTCAATCAGGACGGGCAGACCCGTCGCGGAATCCGTGACGCCCTATGTTGCTCCATTCGGATCGGTGTTAATCGGCATGTTAAAAATGATTGTTATTCCGGTTATATTTTTCTCCCTGATTACAGGCGCAGCATCCCTGCCGATCAAACGCTTTGGCAGAATCGGTTTGAAAGTGATCGGATGGTATCTGTTCTGTTCATTCCTGGCAGCATCGCTGGGCGCACTACTTGCCCTGATTATTAATCCTGGCGCCGGCGCAAATCTCGAAGGCTGGCAAAAAATGGTCGCCACTCTCGGCACCCAGGCTAATGAATATGCCATCGCCGCTCCAACACCGGGCGGATTTATTTCCATTCTGTTAAATATGTTTGTAAATCCCTTTGAAGCGCTGGTAAGCAATAATTTCCTCGCTATCATAACTTTTTCCATCCTGTTCGGACTCGCTATACGAATGATTTTAGAATCATCCCGGGATAAGAACCGCATCGATACTCTGAACCAACTCGTTCAACTGATCGAAGCCGCCCGGGACGTCATTTTCAAAATAGTCGATTGGATCCTCGAATATTCTCCTATCGGCGTGCTGGCATTGTCAATCACAAACTTTGGACTTTACGGACCGAATATTGTCGGACCTTACATTAGCGTAACTATCGGAGTGATCGCCGGTATTTTGATGATGGTGTTTATTGTTTACCCGATTTTATTATTTGCAGTCACACGGCAGAATCCGTACAGGATAATGAAAGGAATGGACGAAGCCATGATTACCGCTTTCATTACCCGGAGCAGCGCCGCTACTCTACCGGTTTCTCTGCATACCGTTCAGGAAAAATTGAAAGTCCGCAGTGAACTGGCAAGTTTTTCACTGCCGTTAGGCGCTACGATAAATATGGATGGCGTCTGCGTGCATCTTCCCATGTTCGCAGTACTGGCTGCCAATA
>JAGLWX010000095.1 GCA_023133185.1 Fidelibacterota bacterium | reverse complement strand
AGTGTTTCGGCATTTTCAGGTGCATTTGCCATCAGATGATAATGGTTATCTAAAACTACCCAGTCTTCAATTACCCAATTGTAGTGTTCAAAACTTTTAAACAGGTAGTTCAGGAAAATATCTTTCGCTTCATCGGATTTCATGTAATGAACATGCTCGTAAGTAGCGCCGGTAATGAAATATTTCGAGTTACTTCGAAAAAGATGCGGTGGATTGTGTTTGTATGTTTTATAAGTTCCGTCTATCATTTATCTTTCTGGCATTGACACAGTCAATGCACTCCATACTCACTCCATACTCATTTTCGTCCCAGTTTTCCAATATCTATCTGCCATTTGATAATTGGTGTGGCTGAAATTCCGGCGGCAATACCAATATATCCAGAAAGTTTGTTCAGACTGTTGGCTTTATCGTAGAAGTTCAGCGCATCAGCCGTTACTGCTGCATTTTCATAATCATTATAAGCATTAATACTCATGATTTTTATTATTCCGGCGGTAATGCCGAGCAGACCGGCGCTTGCGATATTAATATTGCGCTTCCGTTTTACCCGGTCGATTTCCTGTTGGATGCTACCTGCGTATGTCATGAGTTTGATGTTGAATTCCTTCCTTTCATTCAATGCGAGACTGAAATTTCTATTCACGGATAGGTAATCCGGATGAGTGACAGCCAGACCATATAAGCCGGTTGGCATGTCTTTCAATATCTTAGGTGAATCGCCATAATTCTTGTCATTTAAATTAACAGCAGCTCCCGGAGGAGCAGTTAAAACCACTACAGTGCCGGTGTGTCTTTCTAATTGGATATCGAGATTATGTATATCGCCGATGTTTACTTGTTGGGATAGTGTCTTATCATGGAACCTATCTTCTTTCACAGTGATCTTTACCAAACCTGCCGATACCTTATAATTTCTAAGCGGCAAGACACCTGCATCACTTCCATTTATTATTACTTGAGCGCTGACCGGTGTTCCGGTAATATTCAATGTTCCGAACCTTGATTCAAGTATGTAATCCTTTTTATTGGTTTTTCCATCTTCTATTAATATGGTAGTCTCAACCGGCTGATATAGATCCTTCTCAACACGTAAAGTATATGTTCCTGAAGGAAGTTCATTTATAGATGCAGGCGTTTGTTCCCTGTTTTGTCCATCCAGAGATATGGTTGCTCCAATTGGCTCAGTATCTATTATCAACTGTCCAAATGCCGGTAAAAGTGTGATGTCGCGAGTATTACTACTTCCGTCAGTAATGATAAATCTCTCGGTGTGAGTATGATACAAGTCTTTTGTAATAGTGATTTCATATTCTCCGGACGCCAGTTCATTGATTGTCAAAGGTGTGCGGCTCTTTACTTGCTCATTTAAAGATACTACAGCGCCTGCCGGTGTGGATACAATTGTTAAAGAACCAAACGCAGCATCCAATTCCGCAAGCACCTGAATGATTCCATCCGGCTGTACACTGATTTCTTCAAGATAATTATGATAAAGCGTCTTTTCGATACGCAAAAGATGTTTGCCTGTTCCGGCTTTGGGAATCTGTACAGGCGTGGTTCCCACATCAAGTCCATCGAAATAAACTCCGGCGCCTTCCGGAATAGAGCGAACTACGACAATTCCCGTGTTAATATCTGAAACACTTTCAGTAGTACCCGGCTGCATCTCCACAGAATATTCAATGTTTTGATCCGGTAAAACAGAAATCACCTTTTCGTAATCCTGATATCCCGGTGCGGACAATTTAACCGTGTGATCGCCCATAGGTAGCGATAAACTGACAGTTTTCGTGTTGTTTTCCCCGCTGTAATTATCGTCAATAAACACATTTACATGAGAAATGTTTAGAGTGAAACTCACCTGTCCGGTTTTTGTGACCACTCTTTTTGCAAGTTCTCCACTACTGCTACCGCGGCTTGTTCTGGCTTCTGCGGCAAGTTTTAAGGCTGCATTTCGAACAGTTCCGGTAATAAAATCACGCGCAGATCCTTCATAATCTTCGATAACCTGGGCAATAACCTCGCCGCTTTCAACGCTAATTATTCGGACATGCAGAGAATACAGATCAAATGTTTTCGATACCTCATCGGCAATCATATATTTCACGCTTAGCAGTTGTCCAACTTCAACAACACATTCACTGGAAGTACAGCCGGACATTTGAAACTTTTGCTCATTCAATATCTCTTCCATCATTTGTCGTTCTGTAATTCTAAAACGGTTTGTTTTAGAAAGTTCATATCCAAAGCGGGAAGTGATATTAGCGGCATCAGTTTCGCTCATCCCCGATGATTCAAATTCCATGATTGCCACAGTTGGCAAATCCTGCGCAATTAATGGAGATAGACACAACGTTATCAGAAATATCCAACAAATCAGCCTATTTGTTGGATCAACTATTCGAGAAAGAATCTTCATCTGTTTCCTTTATTATAGTAGTAATTAGAGCATTGCACCGGTAATTATTCCACTATTTATTATGTACAACTTTAACTCTAAACATTGATTATATCAAGTACTTATTTCTAATCCCAAACCGAGGAGGTTATCATAATTGTTGATCATATCTCACAAATATTTACATTCTGTGAAACGCACCTTGAAAAGGTGAGAAATATACACTTCTGCATTACATCGATACATCAATATCACCTTTTCAAGGTATTCGCCAAACATATAGAGATTATAAAAATTTTCAACAAAATATATTGTATGTAAAATATACAGGTTACGTAGTAGGGTTAATTTCGTCAATACATTTGGTGTTAAATAATAGTTCAAATAACTATTTAATCCTTAAGCTGACGTCTATGCGTTTCGGCGGGGCTTAATTCAACATTGTATCCCGCCAGCAACGGGCTCAATTATTAATCGAAAAAACACCGGATTTTCCAATGGCTTCGCACCGTCAGTCACATCCGGCAGCTGCCGGAAATTTGACTGCGGTACAATATTTTTACACTACCCCAAGTTTGAAAATGTACCACGTTGATATGACGTTATTGAATTTATATATAAAGTGCAACTGTTTTGTGTATAAATCCGTATCCGGCATCGAGACTTGACTTAAGACTGCCATATCAAGGAACATAAACCGATCTCCAAACTTTCCTGGCAGGCTTTAGTTAAGTCGAATCGCTATCGCCCTTAACTCAAGTCGTTTCGTAATCCAGCCGCAAACGTGTCGGGTTTTATAATTTCCTTTTGGAGAATCAACCCAACCTTCAGAAAGTTATATCAAGCATCCTGACCAGTCTGTAAATCTTCGATTAAACCTTCTGAAGGTTTCTGACTTTACCACTCGGCTGACGCCGCCTTAAGTCAAGGGCTGGCGAACCTACGGCTGGAAAATATCAAACACCGAAAAATTTGCAATTTGTGCCGAAGGCACCTCTTTGACTCATCTTCAACAGTTATAAT
>JAGLWX010000094.1 GCA_023133185.1 Fidelibacterota bacterium | reverse complement strand
CTTAGTGGCTATGAATAATTCAGGTTAGTGATCTTAATCAACTATTTTGAATTTTATTACTTTAACTTCAAATAAGATGAAACTTTTTCTATTATAGATACATCTAAGTAACTGATTGAATATTTTTGACAATGTTTCCCAAGATTGTTGATTGGCACAATTATTGTCTGTTATTTCTTGTCGATAGTTTTTTGAAGCGCAGATTGAAATTAAGGTACAAATTCACAATATATCCCCTCCCCCTCCCCGGATGTGCCGTAATATCCCTCATAAATCCCCTCATTTACGTTCGGGGAGGGTAACCTCATATTTCCATCCATATTATAAAAAAGGGTCGCACGCGACCCTTTTTTTCTTGCCATGAATTTCACATTGCCAGAGGAAAAGAAGGAAGTATATCCACCGGCAGATGTTTTAACTGATCGACATAATCTGCCATTATCGGCGTCATGACACGATATTGTTCAACCAGAGACGCCGCCGCATCGTAATCACCGTGTGCCTGAATGATCAACAATTTTTCAGCTAAATCTTTTATAGCCTGTTCTAATTTCTGCTTGTTCAGATTTAATTTTCCGTCTTCATCCTGGTAAAAAGCGCCTTTCTCCATAAAATAATTAAACTGAATTGCAACGCCGCCGCCATGAGCCGAATCTATGCCAAACCGGATCGACCGATACATTCCGCCAAGATAGCTCGCTAATGCGGAATGCCGCATTGTTTTTGGGAAAACCCCCTTTTCCATCATAAATAGAAAATTATAGATACCCAAAACGTCGGCTTTACATTCTTCAATAGTAGGATACAACTCTTTCAGTTCCAGACTGACGGTCGTTTTTGTACCGTCTTCAAGAGTAAGCGAACCGGGTCCGAGTCCATGGCTGACCTCGTGCATCAGAACATGGTTGAAATAAGCGTCAAAGGATACGTATTTCAGCGGTCTTTCTGCTAAAATCGTATTCACGATCGGAATCCAGCATTTATCATATTTTGCCTGTGCCACATTTTTCAACATGACTTTTTTCGATCCTTTTGCTTCGCGAACCCGTTCGTCATTTGGCAAGTTAAACGCAGTGGTCTGAACTCCGGCTTTTGTATCACCTGCGGAAAACACTTCCTGAACGACCTTAATTGGTGAAGAGCTGCCCCTGTTAAAATTCTTATATTTGTCCGGAATTGGAAGATGATCTTCCATATCATCAAGATATTTTGCCACATCCGCCAGTTTTTTACTTTCTGCATGATCCACTATACAAATAAAGGCTTCATAGGCTGCCTTATAACTGAATAGTTGATCTTCATAAACTTCATAAGGACCTATAACAATTTCCAGATCGCCGGCGAGATCCATCCAGGCCATATCACTATCAAAATAATCATCGGTAAGCAGATCCCGCGCCCGCAGTTTCAGATATTTCTTAAGTGTTGCATCCTCCGTCAGAGCAGCGGCTTCATTCAACAAGCGGCTGATTCCACTCACCAGAGCAGCATACTCTTCATAATAAGGAACCGCTTTCAATTTGCCATTCGGCTCTCTCCGGATTACGGAAAATGTGTTTTCATACGCCTCTTTTTCGGACGGATGAGTTTTTATAAATTCCTGGAACTCCTCTTTTGTCATATCTTCAGGATAAAAACCGGCGCCTAACGGTTTCTCTTTTGTATTAATAAATGGTTTGTCCTTTTCCAGACGATTCCAGGGACCGAACATAATGTTGTATAATTCAAGATATGTTGCATCATTCGGGTCGGCAGAATTTTGCAGCTGCCCCCGAATCTGCGGATTCTCATTGCTAACCTGAAGCAGGAATAATTCATCGATAATTCGACCGGCTTCAACCAAACGGGTTAGAACCTGTGTGTCACTTGGTTTCAAACCTGAAAGATCGCTTTTTAATTCAACCGGAGCGAGTTTATCCAGTTCTCCTTTTACGTAACTCAAATCTGCTTTCTGTTTTATCACTGCTTCTCCACAATTCATCATAATTAAAATAACAGCAAAAAAAGTTAGAAAAATGATCAGATAATTCAACTTAAAAATATTTATTTTCATTATTTGTTTCTCCTCTTTTTTTCTTGGTTTTTAGCTTTATTTTATCAAAAGACACTTACCTAAAATCAACTGGGATCTCATCCGGATATTATAAAAATAAATTCCTGAAGGAAGGTGTTGCGGCGTCCAGGGGATCAACTTTTGTCCTGCATTCTGATTCAACAAAATCATTTTATCAATCTCTTTTCCATTAATGTCATAAAACGTGAAGGTGATATCACCGCTATCAATTAACTGAATTTGAAACTGGGTCGTATTGTTAAACGGATTGGGGAAATGCCGCTCCAGGTGAAAATGTTCCGCCTGAGTATTGGTCGGTTTATCTTGAATTGATGTCTGAATAAATTGAGCAGTAAAATCATCTAAATAAATAACTCCCTGATCCTTTTTATTGTCATCGGTTTCTGCCAGATAAATTTTCGTCCAAGTTATCGGATAATTTAATACTGCTGATGGATTTACCCAGCTTGCGAGAGCCTCTTCCAGGGGAACTTCCAGATATTGCCAGGAATCTTTCCAGTCGATACCGGGATCTGCCTGTGTAAAATTTACCAAAAATCTTTCCCCATCATTATCCTTAAATTCACTTCGCAGCCAATGTCCTTTTCCATCGCCATAGACATGTATTCCGATTGCACTTGGAGTACCTGAGATTGGAATTGAACAATTCATATTCATCACACTAGTACCACCGGTAGTTAGAGTATAAATTAGCTGAGCAGAAGAAGGAATCGAGTGTTTGATTGAATCTGATAGAGTCAGACTGCAATTATTTATATCTACACGGGTACCGGATATTGACCAGTTATTTATATCATCAAAATTATCAATAATTATACTGGTAGAGACACCAACCGAAACAGATGTACTTCCGGATACAGTTCCATATGTCGCAATTATTATCCCTTCTCCTACATCAGTTGCGTTGAAAAGACCGGATTCACTGATTGCACCTATATCAGCAGTAACTGACCAGTCATATCGATCAGCAGCAAGATCTACAACATTTCCAAAATTGTCTTTTGTTTCTGCTATAACTTGCTGTTGTTCACCAACCTTTAAAATGATCGGATCCGGTTGAAGCTTGATCGACGCAATATCGGTTACATGAACCGATACAGAATCACGAATAGTATCTAGTGAAACAAACACAAAGCCTGATATCGTATCTGTCCCTGCAGTAAATAATCCATCTGAATTAATCACTCCGAGGTTTGTATCACACTCCCAATATAAAAGTTCACTTTGGAACGAAACTCCGTTGTAATATTGATCAAATCCACTTACTTGAAATTGTTTTTGAGTTTCTATTAATAGAAAAACCTCTCGAGGGGAAATTTGCAAATGTGCCAGATCGCTGGTAGGCGCCGTACTAACAACCATTAATGCATTTGCAACCGATCTTTCTCCGCCGGAATCGGACGGGCTGTTTATTACACGATCACGTACAACCATTGTTGAAGAACCGCCTCCATCAAGATTGATACCGTTATGCACTCCCCATTCCAGCATATAATCAGCCAATTCATACAGCGACATTCCAACACTGAAGCCTGCCTGTCTGCCGTCAACAACGAACAGATATAACAACGTCGAATCCTGTGAAAAACCAACGGCGGTTCGGGGATGGCGGTCTGTCGAGAAACTTCCTCCCGGCACCGAAGCAATACCATTAGTAATCATCGACGGACCACCACCAATTAATTCCTTTATGCGTTTACTTGATGGAGTCAACCGAAGAACAACTTTAATAGTGTCACCTGTATATACGTATTCGTTTAAATACGTTGCAGATATTCCGTGACCGGACAAGACAATCCCATTTCCGGGTATGATATTATTGCCGTGTCCTGATGTAATGATACTGTCTTTTGCCGTAACCTTCAGATAAACCGTATCGTTAACGATTGGTTCAGTAATATATTCTGCAATAATTTCAGTACCATATTGATTTGTTCCGGTAGAACTTCCAAAATAATGGTTATACACTATAAGTTTGTCAGCTCCGCGACTTTCATTGACTCCCTGTATATTCGCTACAGAGTCACTCTTGCTGACCGTATATCCGGAAAAGGAATAGATTCCGGCAAAAGGTTCTTTTGTATCACTAACACCAAACGCTTCCCGGTCAATCGGACGCCTCAGCAATTCACCCTGCAGAACCTGGGCGTTGATCGGAATACCACCGGAGCTGTAAAAATCACCGTTCACGGCGCCGACAATCCGGTGTTCTTCACGATCCTTCCGTTTTGCCATTGAGGATGTCTTTTCATACGCCGACATGACATCACCCGATTTAACGGTTTCGATATCGATCCACTCGTTGGTAAGATCAATCTCCAGAACGTACATGTGCCAGGGACCCGCAGCACGGAAATCATGATAATACATTACTCCCGGTCCGACCGGAGTGCTTTCGATAATATTTGCCAGTGAAAATATCCCGAAAATGCACAGGATCAAACTGATGAAAACGGTTTTTTTAGTCATTATAGCCTTGCCTTGTTATGCTATTTTATCAAATCGACGAGACTTTTTTCAACCCAAATCTGAACGAGATGCTTCAATGTTTCTACAGCTTTTTCCATTGCCTGAACGGCAATCCATTCCAGTTTGCTGTGAAAATTATGTCCGCCGGTAAATATATTTGGCGTTAATAATCCCATAAAACAGAGTCGCGCTCCGTCGGTACCGCCGCGAATCAGTTGTAATTGGGGTTCAATTCCGGCTCGTTTTACAGCTTCTAACGCATATTCAACTGCCCTGGGATCTTCGTCCAACTTCACCCGCATATTCTTATAAGATTCTTTAATATCCAGTTCGATCTTTGCTTTCGGATGTTTTGCGGCAATCTTTGCCTGAATCGACGCAAGCCGTTGAGCTTTTTCGTCCATTCCGCTCTGGTCGAAATCACGGATTAAACACTTCACACTCGCTTTTTCAATGCCGCCTTCTATTACGTAGGGATGCAAATAGCCTTCCCGTTTTTCGGTTGTCTCCGGTGCCGGATCATCCTTCAATTCCTGAATAATTTCCGATACAATTCTAATTGCATTAACAAGTTTATTTTTGGCATATCCCGGATGAACATTTACGCCATGTACAGTAAATGTAGCGGCGGCAGCGTTAAAGGTCTCATTTTCGATTTCTCCGACGGTCTCGCCATCCACTGTGTAGGCGTAATCGGCATTGAACTTTTTTACATCGAAGTACTTGGTTCCGGCGCCGACTTCCTCATCGGGAGTAAAACCAACCCGGATGGTACCGTGTTTGATCCCGGGATTTTCTTTCAAACATTCCAATAACGTCATTATCTCGGCAATTCCCGCTTTATTGTCGGCGCCAAGAAGCGTTTTACCATCGGACGTTATAATATCATCTCCGATATGCTCTTTTAATGCCGGATTTTCACTATAACGCAGAACCTGATCAGCGTCACCGGGAAGCACAATATCTTCACCCTGATAATTACTATGAATCACCGGCTTTACACTGGAGCCACTGACTTCGGGAGATGTATCCACATGAGCGATCAGTCCGATAACCGGAACTCCGGCGCTATCCTGTTTGGATAAATTCGAGGGCAGCGTCGCCGTGACGTAGCCATATTTATCCATTTTCACATCTTTGAGATCCAAATCCTGCAGCTCTTTAACTAACATTTTGAGAAGTTCTTTTTGTTTTTCGGTACTGGGATAGCGATCTTCCACATCCTCCTGAGATTGCGTGTCGATTTTCACATACCGGAAAAAACGGTCAATCATTGTCGATTTCATTTTTCACCCTTTTCATTTTGTAGTTTTTAATTAATGAAGCAGTTGTTTTATTCTTGAAAAAATCCATTATTTTCACCAAATGTAAAATAGTAATTATTAAAATAAATGTGTATAATAAAGATGAGTTTAGACAGATTATTTTTTGATAGAAGATTAACACTAAAATCGTTTAAAGAGAACCTGTTAATGAACAAACTCCACACCATCGTTCTACTATTTCTGTTATTAATAACAGTCGCTATTCCACTCGATATAAATTCACAGGTCAATTTTACTTCCTCAAACATGCCGATCATTGTAATTGACACATACGGACAAACGATTGTCGATGATCCCCGGATCAGGGCTCATATGGGAATCATCTTCAACGATAATCAAAGCAGGAATTTTGTTATCAATCCCTTTAATAATTACGATGGATGGATCAGTATCGAAATTCGCGGATCTTCATCCCAATATTTTTATCCCAAAAAGCAGTATGCAGTCGAAACAATTGATTCTGTCGGGAATAATTTGAATGTCTCACTTTTAGGATTACCGGAAGAAAATGACTGGATCCTCCATGCTCCCTACAGCGATAAAACCCTGGTGCGAAATGCGCTGATTTACCAATTATCTAACGATATCGGTCGTTATGCCAGCCGCTGCAGGTTTTGTGAACTAATTCTTAATGGTGACTATCAGGGGGTATATATTCTGATGGAAAAGATCAAACGCGATAAAAATCGGGTAGATATAGCAAAATTGAATCCCGAAGAAATCAGCGGTGACGATCTTACCGGTGGCTACATTATAAAAATTGATAAATTTGCAGGTGAGGAGATCGGTGGCTGGGTCTCTCCATATCCCCCTTATGAGAATGCCCAACAGACAATTTTTTATCAGTATCATTATCCCAAACCCGATGATATTGCTACGGAGCAAAAACAGTATATCAAGGATTTTATTGCAGTATATGAGGATCTCATGAACAGTTCACAGTTCAATGACAGGATCACTGGTTATCATACAATTCTTGATGTGGAATCATTTGTCGATTATTTTTTACTGAATGAAATCGGTAAAAATGTGGATGGTTATCGATTGAGTGCGTTTATGTACAAGGATAAAGACAGTAAGAACGGTAAAATATTCATGGGACCTATCTGGGATTTCAACCTGGCATTTGGAAATGCCGATTATTATGACGGCTGGAAAAGCGACGGGTGGGAAATCAGCTACTTTAAAAAATCCCCTGACTTTAGACAGGATAGTTTTCAGGTACCATTTTGGTGGTGCAAACTTTACAATGATCCCTATTTCCAAAGACAAGTACAAAAGAGATGGCAGACTCTCAGAGAAAACCATTTTTCCCAAGATTATATCTTCGGAATAATGGATTCTTTGACCACATATACTTCCGAAGCAGTAGAACGAAATTTCCAGAAATGGAATAATATAATCGGACACTGGATCTGGCCGAATTATTATGTCGGTCAGAGCTATCAGGAAGAAGTGAACTGGATGAAACAATGGATTTATTACCGAATAAACTGGATTGACCAGGAATTAGAAAAGGAGATTACTTCTGAAATTCAGACCGAAAGTGTGCCGGTTATATCGGATTTTATGCTGATGCCGAACTATCCAAATCCATTTAATAAAGTGACGATCCTACAATATCGTGTGAGCAAATCCGTTTACTTGAAATTGGAGATCATCGATCTCAAAGGCAACCGAATCGCCATTCTGTGCAACCGGTTTCATGAGCCCGGCTCCTATCAAATTTATTGGGATGGTATAGCTGAAAACGGAAGCAATGTTGGAAATTCAATTTACCTGGTATCGCTCTCCTCAGGGCGACATTCCCAAATCAGAAAAGTCCTGTATTTAAAATAAAATTGTTATTATAGAATCAAAAAATGAGGTACAACGATGAATATTGAAGAAAATGTTTCGTTAGAACAGGAGTTGGAGCATTTCCGGGCTGAAAAGGAAAAAATCCGCAACCTGGTCGGACAGATTGGTGGGAAAGGCTCGGCAAAGCAGGATAAAATAATCAATTTCGTATTTTTTAACGTCATTATTCTTCTGTTTATTTTTGATATCCTGCGCCACTTGTTTAGCATTTCGGTGCCGCTGCCGCCCTTATTTGCTATCGAGATAGGCATCCTTGTGGTATCCCTCAAGATTATCTGGATGATCTATAAACAAACAAAAGTTGAACATTTTCAGTTCTGGATATTAAATTCCATCGAGTTTAGACTCAACAGTGTTTCAAAACAGCTTAATGATATCGAAGAAAAACTAAATATGACAGATTGAACGTTTGAAGTCATTAAACAAAATTGAGAGAGACGTTATGACAAAGACAGATTTTCCGACCCTTACAATTATTAAACATCCGCTTATCCAGACAAAATTAACGATGCTCAGAAACGTAAATACCGATAATTATCTTTTCCGGTCGCTGCTGAATGAAATTGCATCACTAATGGTCTATGAAATTTTCCGGGATTTCGACACGGTTGAAATTGAAGTCACTACTCCTATTGAAAAAACTATTGGATATCGCCTGGCAAAAGAAATCACTCTGGTTCCAATCCTGAGAGCCGGGCTTGGAATGATCGGCGGAATACAAAACCTCATTCCCCGTTCTCGTGTCGGGCATATTGGTCTTTATCGCGACAAAAATAGTCTCGAAGCTGTTGAGTACTACACTAAATTGCCTCCCAATATTACCGATACGAAAGTCATTCTTATCGACCCGATGTTAGCAACAGGCGGCAGCGCATCCAATGCCCTGACATTAATCAAATCCAAAGGAGTCACGGATATCAGGTTCGTCTGCCTGGTCGCCGCTCCGGAAGGCATTAAACGAATAATCGCAGATCACCCGGAAGTACCGATCTTTACTGCCGCTCTGGATCGTGAATTAAATGATCACGCCTATATCCTGCCCGGATTAGGCGACGCCGGCGATCGAATTTATGGAACGGAATAACATATCAACATAAAAGAGGTCAATATGGAAGAATCACGAATCTACATCTGTCCAAAATGCAGAAATACCGAATATGAAACCGGTGAAGTCCGTACTACCGGCAGCTTCCTGGCAAAAATTTTTGACGTACAGAATGTAAAGTTCACATCGGTCACATGCACACGCTGTAGTTATACCGAATTGTACAAAGCCAACAGCAATATGCTGGGCAATATTTTTGATCTCTTCACGAATTGATCATGAAGAAAATTGCTTTAATTTTATCATTATCTTTAGCAACATTATATTGTGTAGTATTTATCACACAATGCTATCGTTCGCCTGTCAATCCAAATGAGAAATGGATAAAAGTGGCTGGCGGAATGAATTTTCCCGAAGGTCCGGCATGGGATGGCGAATCAACACTATATGTCTCCAATTGCTATGGTGACTGGATCACGCGTATCCAAAATAATCGAGCGGATACATTCCTGGTCAGGTCGGGCAAATCACCTGATTTTGGGAAAACCAATGGTCTGCTTTTCAGCAACGAAACACTTTTTGCCTGTGATTTCGGGATTAATGCTATCCTGAAAATTACAATTGACGGATCCGTCAATGTCCTTGCTCCGGGCGATACAGGCACACAATTTCATCGACCAAACGATCTGGC
>JAGLWX010000093.1 GCA_023133185.1 Fidelibacterota bacterium | reverse complement strand
GACGGTGTAGTTTACCGGATTGATCCCGTCACCGGAAACGTCAAGCCGGTAATCGAGAATCTCGCCTTTCCCAATGGTATCGCCTTTTCTGCGGACGGGAAATATCTATACATCTGCGAGTCGGCATTTCAACGGGTGCTCAGATTTCCTTTTGGTAAAGCCGGAACCATAGGCAAACCGGAAGTGTTTATTGAACTTCCCGGCGGAGATCCGGACGGAATTGCTTTTGATAAAAAAGGCAACCTGTACATCGCTCACTTCGGGGGCGGAGCTGTATATATTGTTTCACCTACGGGAAAAATACTCCATAAATTAGAGACGCCGGGCAGAAAACCTACCAATCTCGAATTTGGCGGAAAAGATTTGAAAACCCTGTATTTGACTGAAGTCGAAACCAATGCCGTGTATCAATGCAATGTCAGGATACCGGGTCAACCATTATTTCATCATAATCATCGTATAACAAATTGAGGTAAAAAAGAAATATTATGTCTAATTATCAAAAGATCACGACCTTACAAAACGAGATCCAGGCGCGCTTGCTTGATGCAGAACTAAAAAAACGCAATATTCCTCATTTCCTGCGGACTTATCACGACGCCGCCTATAATGGCATCTACCAGCAGCAGAAAGGCTGGGGAATTATCGAAGCGCCAATCGAATATAAAGAGGAAATATTATCCGTTCTTACGGATATTGAAAAGTAAACCTGCTATCTAAACTACTTTACAAATCGCGAGTAGTAAAACAATCACTCCTGATTGTTGATTCCTGTTTTGGGAGTACCGGAACGTTGGAGTATTGGAGTATTGCCTGCCCTGTGAAATGCGGAACGAAGTGGAGCCTATTTCTACAGGGGAGTGCCGTGACGAGTGGTAAGGTCAGAAACCTTCTGAAGGTTGGGTTTATTCTCGTTCCGTGGCTGTGCTGCGGAACGGTACTGAACAACAGTCTCAGTTAAAAATGGCTACGGAGTACAACCCCGTAGCCAGAAGGAAAGCAGAGAAAAGTAGTAAAACAATCACTCTTGATTGTTGATTCTTGTTTTGGGAGTTTTGGAGTGCAGGAGTGCTGTGACGAGTGGTAAGGTCAGAAACCTTCTGAAGGTTGGGTTTATTCCCCGAAGCGCAACTAAAGTACATCGTCATAAAAACTTAGAATGTTTTTCCGTAATCCGCGAAACCCGTTTGATTCCACTTTGTTTCATTGAAAACGGGTTTGCGTTATCTCGTCTTCAAATTTTAACGGAAATTATTCGTTCACAAACAGGAGTGTTTGTGTTACTTTCGGAGACACTGGAACAAGTCGTTCTTATTTTTCCGGCGCTAATTTTCCTTTTTCAATCATCCGCTGATATTGTTCCGGATACAGTTTTTTCAAACAATTGCGGCAGATACCGTGACTGAATTCTGCGTCGGAATGTTTGCTGAGATATATTTCCAATTCATTCCAGTAACCCTTGTCGTCACGGATTTTTTTACAGGATGGACAGATAGGCAGTAATCCTTTCAGTTGTTTTAAGCGGGTGATTGCTTCGGTCAATTCGACAATGAGCTGCTCGCGATCTTCCTCTATATTTTTCCGTGTGAGCACTTCCATCTGTAATTTATGATTGGCTTTAAGGATTTCCCCGCGTCTCTCGCGGACACGATCCTCCAGCTCATTACGATGCTGCCGTAATTTTTCAGCTGACTCTTGTTGCTTTTGAAGTTCTTCCTGGAGTTTTGGATTTATTTTTTGCAATTCTTCAATAGTTTTTTCAAGTTGCAATTCACGGGCTTCCAATTTGACAACCATCATACCGAAAGATTCTGCCAAATCAACAACCTGCTTCGGATATTTCTCCGATTTAGCTAATTCAAATATATTTTTCTCAGCATCGAAACGATTAGATGAAACATTTTTAACAGCGCGAATCAGAAAATCGAGAATATTTTCTGCTCCTTCAAAATAATACATAAATTACCTCAAACTGTATCGGATAAACTTAGCCAATTTTGCCTTTTTCTTTTAGGCGTTTGAATTCATCCGGGTAATATTTTTCCATACAATCAGGGCATAGACTATAGCTGAACTGAATCCCGGTATTTGTCATGATATATGTTTCCAGATCATTCCAGTACCCTTTATCATCCCGGATGTTTTTACAGGAGGAACAAATAGGTATTAGTCCTGTAAGGGTCTTAATATTGTCCAGGGCTTCCTGTAAATCATCGACTAATTTTTTCCGATCCTCATCAATTTCTTGCCGTTCGAGGATTTCAATTTTTAGCATTTCGTTGGCTTTCATCAATTCATCAGTCCGTTCCAGGATCAATTTTTCCAGATCATCCCGGTGTAACTTCAGTTCCTCTTCGATCTTGCTTCGTTTGTCACATTCTTGCCGTAATTGATCGTTTAATATTTTCAGTTTTTCGATAGTTTGTTCCAGTCTTAATTCCCGGGCTTCTACTTTGACAATCATCATACCGAAAGATTCTGCCAGCTCGTATATCCTCTCGGGGTAAACGCCGGTTTTTGTCAATTCAAAAATCTCCTCGGGATCACCATAACGTCGGCGTGATACATCCCGGGCTATTTTTGTAAGATGATCCAATAATTCATCGGTCTTTTGTTGATAACTTGAAGCGCCATCAGATTTTGCTTTTTCAATTGATTGTTTTTGTTCTTCTGATATTTTACCTCGTAAAGTTTCAAGTCTGCCGATCAGGTCTGGATCCGGTGCTAAATTTTTACTCATTATTATTCCTCCGAAGATTCATCTTGTAAATTTTTATTCGCCGGTATTTTCAGCCGGAAAGTTGTTCCTTTATTAATTTCACTGTCAACGTCAATTGTGACGCCATAGGGTTTCAGGATTTGATAAGAGCTGAAAAGCCCCAGTCCGGTTCCTCTCGGGCTATCGGTTTTTTTATCGGTATAATATAATTTCGTCGTGAAAAACGGGCTGAAGAGTTTTAATAAGTTTTCCTTTCTGATACCGCAGCCGGTGTCGGAAATGTCGATGCCGATTTTTTCATTGTCAAAATACGTTTTAACTTTAAGCATCTTTTTATCGGATTTGTACATCGCATCGATCGCATTCTGAATAATGTTCACCAATCCCTGTGAAAAATCACTATAAACGCCTTTTATCAATGGCAGTGATTCTGCAAAATGATAATCTTTTTGTATTTCGTGTTTGAAATAGTGATCGGTTTCCAGAAAATTCAATTCTGTTGTAAGTAATTCATTCAGATCCAGATCGGTGGCATCTGACTCCTGTCCTTTGCGACATTTAATCATCATAGTATCGAGAATTTTATCGATTTTTTCAGCCTGTTTGATGATAAGTTTCTTTGTTTCATCTTCTGGACGGTATTTTCTAATCATTGATGCCTCGCCCATAATAATGGTGAGAGGTGTGCGAATATTGTGGGCAATTCCGGCTGCGAGTAATCCGATGGAAGAGAGGCGGCTTTCTTTCATAAGTTCGAGTTCCAGTTTGCGCTGGCGCTCTTCCATTAGTTTCAAATCCGTAATGTCTCTGGTTACGACAACTGTGTGGGTAACTGCCCGGTTGTTATAGAAAGGGTAATAAATGACGTCAAAGTACCGTTTTCCAAGGGCTGTAAAGTTAAACCATCGCTGGTAACGAACTTCCTTGCCTTCAAAGCATTGGTCGAGATAATCCTTGAGAACCGTCGTAAAAATTTCCTCTCCCCAGACCTCCGGCACGGTTTTTCCGATGAATTCCGATCGCTTTTTGTTGTGAGCGTGACAATAGGCGTCATTTACGGCTTTATATACATAATTCCGGTCGATCATGGTCATAAATTCTTTCGATGAATTGGCAATGAATTCGTATTTTTTTAACATATTCTCAGCTGCTTTTTGTTCCTGAATCTGACGCCAAAGCTTTTGATTATTCTCTTTTAATTCTTTGATTGTTTGTTCAAGCGGATTCAATGATTTTTCGGTGAATTCATCCGTATTTTCCTGGGTTGATTTCATTGTAAGGTTCCTTATTTTGAGCCCTTTACTTTATGATATTTAATATTAATGAAAATTTATGAGATTATCCTTAAAAAAATCTATGCAGATAGTTATTGTAAATTGTTTTTCTCTCCAAGCCATACCAGGCTGGTTGGATTTAAATTCTTATTGTCACATTCCTTATAAGAGGATGACCAGCTTATTTATTATCTTTTTTATTATAATATTCCGGGTAAAGCGTTTTCATGCAATCCGGACAGATACCGTGAGTAAATTCTACCTCCGAATGTTCATGAAAATAAGAATCGACTTCTTCCCAAAATCCTTTATCATCACGTATTTTTTTACAATTTGCACAAATCGGTAGTAAACCTTTTAATCTTTTAACATTAGTTAATGCAGCTTTGAGGTCTTCTATAAGTTGAGCCTTTTTTTCTTCTAAACGTTTTCGTTCAATAATTTCAGTTTGTAACCGTTGATTCGATTTTTCCAGTTCGGCAGTTCGAGCCTTTACCATTTCCTCAAGATGATTCTGATATTTTTTTAGTTCATCCTCTACAATTTTACGTTGAGTTATATCGTGGGTAACGACGACTGCATGTGTGACAACCGCATCTTTATTGTAATACGGATAGTATCTGACATCAAAATAACGTTTACCAAGCGCAGAAAAACTAAACCAATCTTCATAATTTGCTTCCTCTCCGGCAAAACACTTATCTAAAAATTCTCTGATTGTGGTATTAAACACTTCTTTGCCCCATATTTCGACAACAGATTTTCCAATGATGTTTTCCCGTTTTTTATCATGAGCAAAACAGTATGAATCATTTGCAGCTTCGTAAATATAGTCTCTATTAATCAGTGTCATAAACTCTTTGGAATTGTTTGCTATAAACTCATATCTGCGCCTCATTTCATCAACGTTTTTTCGTTTATCGGCGTCTTCACAGAGTTGTTCAGTTATCTTCTTTAGTTTAACAACGGTTTGTTCTAATTCAGCTCTTTGGATTTCAGACCTGGCAATTCTTTGACTTACTTGTTTTAACTCCTCTAAAAGTTGCGTTCTCGTTTTTGTTTCGCAATCCATTTTTAACTCCCTTAATGTTAATTCCGGTCAAACCGGACACCCGTTTCGGAATTATTCGGACTATTTGAGATTGTGTCATCAGATATCCCTTGTGGGGTCATGATTTCACTTTTTAAAATTACTCTAAAGCATCCGAATTGGGAAATGAATTTTTTACTTTTCTCATTGAATCTTCTTTTAGATTTATAGTGTAAATTGTAACTAAGCCGTTCCACCCTTAAAACTAACCTGAATAATTCATTCACGTCAATGAAGGCAGGAATGAGAGCCAACGCCTGTGTTTATCGGAAGGAATTTATATGATAGTCTCTTGTTCGTTATAAAGTCCCATCTTTGTAATAAAAAAATATCCTTCATTGGCATTACATTCCCAAGCTGGGGCTTGGGAATGAGTAGTGTATGCTGGGGATTAGTATCTTACTTCTAATATTCGTGTTTTTTTGTTTACCCCGTTGGATAAGTCATTGATGGAATCCGGCAGCAGCCGGACATATATAAGAACTATCCAACGGGGTAGAGAAAATTTGGAGTTCTCGACGGTA
>JAGLWX010000092.1 GCA_023133185.1 Fidelibacterota bacterium | reverse complement strand
GCCGTAATACTGGCAAATATTACAGCACAGATTGCCAAATTAATCGGCTATGCTCTCAAGAAAAAAACAATTAATTTTTCAATTTTACTATCCATGGGCGGGATGCCTTCCAGCCACAGCGCCAGCGTCACCGCTATGGCTACGTCGATCGGCTTAATTGAAGGCTGGAGTTCCACCTTTTTCGCGGTTGCAGCCTACTTAGCCTTTATTGTTATGGTTGACGCCGCCGGGCTCAGGCAAAACGCGGGAAAACAAGCCGCCGTCCTCAATCAGATTATCAAAGAATTTTTATCACCCGAACATCGTTTGAATAAAGAAAAATTGATAGAACTTCTCGGTCATACGCCAAACCAAGTTTTGATCGGCGCTTTCTGGGGAATATCAATCAGCCTGTTGCTCAGAAAATTAATTTTGCTGAGTGGGTAAAATCCACACCGATAAATCAGTGTGTTAATAATAAGAATGATGGTTCAGCTTTTGTCTCAGCCAGTTCCAGACCCGCTTATAGCACAGAAATTCCATCTGTATCGAATGATCATCATAATTCTGATTTAATACAATGCAGTTATCCCGGACCATGGCGATTGATTTCACATCGTTCAATGAAAGTTCCATTTCAATTTTTACCTCTTCCTGCCGCAGTTCTTGCAGAATTCCAAGTCTCAGATCATCGATCTTCAGGCTGTTCAGCGCCGAAAGAAATAAAGCGTCGGGGTAATCGCGTTTCACCTGCTTAAAAATATCATCATTCATTTTATCGATCTTGTTAAACACCATTAACGACGGTGTTTTGTACAGATTGAGCCGAATTAAAATTTCATCGACTGTTTTTAAATGTTCAATACAATTCGGATTACTGATATCGATCACCTTTAAGATCAGATCTGCCTCCCGGGCTTCCTGCAAAGTACTCCGAAATGACGCCACCAGGTGCGGAGGCAATTTTCGGATGAACCCAATCGTATCGCTCAGCAGGACGCTATGATACTTGTCGATTTTCCACTGCCGAACTGTCGTGTCCAGTGTTGCGAAGAGTTTATCCTCCACCAGTATGGATGCATTTGTCATCAGATTCATGATCGTGGATTTACCGGCATTGGTATAACCAACCAGCGCCACCTGGAAAAATCCATCACGTCCTTTGCGCTGGATATTCCGTTCACGGTCAATTCGCTGAAGATCTCTTTTTAATCGTGAAATACGGGTACGGGTTAAACGGCGGTCAACTTCGATCTGGGTTTCACCGGCGCCGCTGCGGACGCCGATTCCGCCGATTTGCCGTTCCAGGTGAGTCCAGCGCCGGGTCAATCGCGGTAACAGGTATTCCAGAGTCGCCAATTCCACCTGGGTTTTGGCTTCCCTGGTTCGGGCATGTTTGGCAAAAATCTCAAGAATGACGCCGCTTCTGTCACGTATCTCGATATTCAGCGCTTTCTCCATGTTACGGGATTGAGTAGGCGACAGATCATCGTCGAAGATGACTTCGTCAATATTAAGCATGGGGATCAGGGATTTGATTTCTCCAACCTTACCTTTGCCGATATATAGAGATGGTGAAATTTTGTTTCGTTTCACAATAAACTGATCAACCGCTTCATATCCCAGAGTTTGTACAAGATCCCCCAATTCAGTTAAATGATCTTCTACCGTTTCCTGTGATCGATATGGCGTCACGACCCCAACCAATAATACGCGTTCAGTCACTGATCAATTTTCCTCTTAACTTCCGGTTCGTCCGACCGATATAACTTTCCAGCAGCGCCACAACTAACACAAACATAATTAACCAATCGCTATATTCACGACTGCGCTGCAACTGACTGAATTCATTCTCTGCTCCTGCTGTGAACACATCCAGCTGCTGCTGGAATTGAGATATAAGGTTATTAAAATCATCTGTATTCAGAAATTCAGGCATGCATTCCCGGGAGGGGATGTTCACTGCAATTCGTTTAATCAGTTCTCCTTTTGATGAAATATCATATATCCCCGGCTCGTTAGTCCTGTCGAACAACAAGTACCCTTTATTGTTTACCGGCGCTTTTATAAAACGACCATCCGGAGTACGGATCGCAATATCTCCCGACGCACTATATCGCGATACCGACACCTTAAGTGTATCGCCGGTGATATACTCATGTTCTTGCAATCCCTTTTGCGACAGATAAAATACAATGCGGTTCATCAGCGCCGGAAAAAACCCGGTAAGATGCAGATTGCTCCACTTATCAACAGGCGAACTTGCCAGCAATATTCCGGCGCCCTTTTCAAAATCCGTCTCAATAATAAACGGTATATTATCTTCGAAATTTGCCAAAACCGAATGTCCTTTTCCGATACTGAATCCCGGAATGATATAAAAATCCGGGGAATAAATAAGCGACCTGTCTTCTCTCCAGACATTGCTGAAAATTGGATGATCCTGTTTAAGTTCTCCGATTCTTAATTGCTGATTCCCTTCCGAGCGCCGCGTGGTTCTCCATTTTGGAAATCCCATTTGATCACTCCAGAAGGCATTGAAATCTTCCCGATTGCAATCCTTCCCCGGAAACAGTAAAATTCCTTTATTCATTTCAATAAAGTACCGTATTTTTGTCAGCACACTTTTGGGAAAACGGTTGATATTGGAGAAAACGATAAGGTCATATGGCAAAAGATCTTCCGACGGAAACATTCCTGACGAGATCATTTTTGAATCAATGACGGACATCTCTTTCACACTGAGACTTTGTTTAATATACTTGCCATCTTCCGGATATTGCGTAACGATTAACACCCGGATGGTTTCCGGAATATTAATTAAAAAATAGCGCATATTATCCATAAGTATGTTGTCGTCGTCGATCTTTAAACAGCCCTTATAAATTCCCTGATCCTGCGGGATAAATTCAAACAGTACGTTTGCTCCTTCACCGGATGGAATACTTACAAGAGCCTGTCCGAGTTTCCGGTCGTCCAAAAACAATCCCACGGATGATTCCGAAGACTCGCGATTCCAGTTTTTCAGGAATGCCCGAACCGAGGCGGGTTGCCCCTTTTCGTAAATCTGGTTTGGCAATGAGAGAAACGAAAGCGATACGTTGTTATTCTCTCCGGCAACAGGAAAAAATATCAGGCGGCTGTTGGTTTTTTCCAATAATTCATTCAGCGGATGAACCGGACGTTCTTTGCTCTGCCATGTAGATGTCTGAAAATCACTTAATATCCATACAGCTGAGGATAGTTCATTTTGCCTGTTTATGTCGTTCGTGACCGTTTGAATCGCACAATCAATGTTGCCTTGCTGATTTGTCAGATTAACGGATTCGAGAATGGTTTCCAATGCAGATGGATCCGTCACTAATCCATGATCGTGAATTTGATTGGCGCCGGTTGTTTCGATCAATTTTAAATAAACCGGGTAATCAATGCGCTTTCCCGCCATAGTTAGCACAGTCATCCCGGACTCCAGCAAAGTCATTCCCTTAAGGCGATTTTGCATCGA
>JAGLWX010000091.1 GCA_023133185.1 Fidelibacterota bacterium | reverse complement strand
AAACGCCAAAACGATCAACAATATCAGTAATATTCTCAACAGTAATAACAGAATCTGCCGGATTTTCAGTTTTCGGATGAGATCGTGTTCCAGTTGTTTCAAAAAACGCAGTGTGCTGAATTCATGTTGATAATATCGTTGTCTGCCGATCAGGTGAATCACCAGCGGAATGATTGCAAGAGGTAAAAGATATAAAAAGAATGAATTTATAAATGACATAGATTTGGGAAAATTACAGCATATAATACATGAACAGCGCCGACAGAGACGGGATCGTTAAATTATCATCTAATTTCCAGGGAATCAATTCGAATAAGCTGGCAACGCAGGCGCCAATTAATTTAACCGAAAAAGGGACATTTGGTATCCACCAGGTTACAATCAGGCTTGCCAGAACAAACGCCAGAGCGCCTTCAAGGGTCTTGTCCCGCATAATTTTTACTTTGCCAAAAGACATCCCGACCAGGCAGGCGGTCGGATCACCAACCATTAAAAATAACAATGCCACAACGGCAATTTCTTTAGGAAACAGATATATAACCAGCAATGAACCAAGCGATACATAGGTGGCGCCGGTTAGATGATTTTTATGCTCATGGGGACGGGTCATATCTCCGAAAAATTGCATGTATAAGGATCGAAAAAGTGGTATGAATTTCCTTACAAATTCAGCAATTAGCAGGAATACCGATATAACAATCAGTATCCAAACCGCCTTATCCTTATCAATATAAAAATAATATAATAGTGGAATCAGTGATGTTGCATAATGAATCGCTTTGCGCCCCAGCTCACCTTTCGGAATTTCATTCACCGATCAATTTCTCCGATAATTCTTTAAGGGATTCATATGGTCGGCGCTTTGAAAACACGGCTGAACCCGCGACAAACAGATCCGTTCCGGCTGCCTTTGCTTCGGCAAGGGTATTCATATTAATTCCGCCGTCCACTTCAATATAAAAACCATATTTATCCTGATACGGTTTCGCTAATGTGACTTTCGAGAGAGAACTTCTTATCAATTTTTGTCCGCCAAACCCAGGATTCACCGTCATGACCAACAGATGGTCGATATAAGCCAGATGAGGCTCGATCGCTTTAAAGTCAGTCGGAGGATTCAGTACCAGACCGGCATTGGCGCCCAGATCCCGGATATGCGCCAAATCCTTACGAATATCTTTACTGGCTTCAATATGAATAATAACCGTATCGCTCCCCGCTTTTACGAATGCGTCAATATATTTATCAGGATTTTCAATCATCAGATGGGATTCCAGATGGAGATTAGTCTGCCGGCGAATGGCTTCAACGATAAACGGTCCGATGGTAATATTGGGAACAAAATGTCCATCCATCACATCCAGATGCAATCGGCGCGCCCCCGCTTTTTCAACAGCACGGATTTCTTTCGCAAGTTCGGAAAAGTCAGCTGATAACAGTGATGGTACAATTTCCATTATTGACATTATTCCTCTGAGTGGGGCGCAATCGTCACTTCCAGATTGATACGCACCGGATTATCGTACAGGATACCGCGTTCGGGATCTTGCTCAATAACAGTATAAGCCACGAGATCATCATTCGGAATGTAGCGGATAGTTCCCATTTTGAAGCCCTCTTTGCGGATTAGTGTTTTAGCCTCATCAAGATTCAATCCAAACAAGTCGGGAATCTCCAACTGACGGGGAGGCGGTCCTTTACTGACAACAAGTGAGACGCTATCATTCGAGGAAACCATCAAGCCCGGTCGAATAGACTGAGCGGAGACCACACCCCGCGGCTTGTCCGATGAAAACTCATAAGATGTGGAGTCTGTTACAATATGATAGCGTTGTAAATTTAGACTTGCTGCTTTTAACACTTTTCCCACCAGGTTCGGCATCGGGAAAAAGCGTTCACCGCTGGTGATCACAACCCTTACCATGCGCCCTTTTTTAACAAGCGTTCCGGGAGGAGGCTGCTGGTCAATAACGGTTTCCGGCGGATAATCGGCATTCTCCAGAGAATCACCCACTTCGACAGTGAGTCCGACCATCGTTAAAATTATTAAGGCTTCATCGAAGGAACGTCCCCGTACATCTACAAGAGGAATCTCTTCGCCACGCCCAACATAAACCGGCAACACAAATTTATCAAAAATCACTATAAATACGAGCGTGAATATAAAAAACACCGTTAAAAATCGTAGCCAATTACGCATTCTCACTGTCATATTAACAATCCAACACTGTTACGATAGTCATCCTTTATTTACGAGCCGAACGGCGAAACTTCCGGTTTGCCGATGAATATGAGGAAGAATCGCTACAGTCCCATTTTCATTACACCACTTCTTTTCAATAAAACGGTCGGCGGATTCTATCTTAAACGCAGGGTGACTTCGCAAAAACCATTCAATGTTCGACCAATTTTCTTCCGGTTCAATCGAACAGGTACTGTAAACAATAATCCCGCCCGGCTTACAATAATGAACCATATTCGCTAAAATCTGCCGCTGAATACCAAGCAATTTTTCTATATCCTCACGTTTTCTGTTCCAGCGTAAATCCGCCCTGCGTGCCAGAACTCCGGTTCCCGAACAGGGAACATCCAGCAAAATCTTGTCAGCCATTGGAAAACTGTCTGTTCGGGCGTCGGCAACACCGTAATTTACAAAATCAATCCCTAAACGAAAGATTTCATTTTTCAGCAGCCTGACTTTCCCCTGCGAAATATCATAGGCATGAATATTTCCGGAAGACCCGGCTAATTGAGTAATAAACCCGGTTTTTCCACCGGGAGCGGCACAGGCGTCAATAATCGTCTCCCCGGATTTGGGGTTCAACAGCCGAACCGCCAGTGATTGGCTAATATCCTGAACAGATAAAAATCCCCTCTCGAACATATCGCTTTTTAAAAGCACACCCGGTTTATCGACACTTAAAAAGGTAACCGGATCACTACTTGCAATATCGATACTATACTTTTCCTCTAACAGCCGGTCTTGCAGATTTTCCCATGCAATCAGAACAGGATTATGCCGGAAGTATATTTCCTGATAGCTGTTGTTAAATTCGGCGATTTGTTCTGTATTTTGTCGTCCGTATTCCGATATCCATCGGTCGATCAACCACTGAGGATGAGAATACCGGATAGCGAGAGATTCGTTCGCCGGAAGCTGCCGGAAATGGATTTCCAACTCCTCTTTCGAGGGAAGGTGGCGCAAGGCTGCGTTAATCAAACCAACTGCCCGAAATTTGTTCAGGTCTTTGGCAGCTCTGACTGTTTCATTCGTTGTTGCGTATAAAGGAGTTTCCAGGATAAGATGCTGAAAGGTTCCGACACGCAAAAGGTTTAAAACAATATTTTCAAGTCGTTTGATGGGACTCTTCAGAATCATCATGATTACATGATCGAGATAATCCCGGTATAAAATAACGCCTTTCACAAGGATGTATAAAAAATCCCGGTCTTTTTGGGAAAAGCTTAATCTATCGGCGGTATCGGCGATTTTTTGTTCGTAATTAAAATATTGGCGCTGACAGGAACTCAGGATTTGCGCGGCGGCGGCACGTGTATTCACGAGCGAAACGAATCTCCTGGCTTGGTTTGGAAACCTCTCAGAAATTCGGCAACCGGTAGCGCTTTGCGACCTTCTGCCTGTAATTCCAGCGGGTACAGAACTCCCTGCCCGGTCTGAATTCCTAATTGTGTTTTGGTGCGACAAACAATTGTGCCCGGAATACCCGGCAAAGTTTCCTCGCTAAACCTGGCTTTTAACAGCTTAATTCGTTTTTTCCCGTGATAACAGTACGCACCCGGAGCCGGTGAAAGTCCATGAATTAAATGTTTGATGGATTCGGAGCTGTTTTTCCAATCGATCTTACCTATCTGAGGATAGATTTTAGGCGCCTGAGTGGCTAAATCATGACACTGTGGAATCGTCTGGATGTCTCCACTTTCAATATGATCCAGAGAATCCACCAGAGCCTTCGCGCCTATATGAGATAAGCGTTCGTACACACTTCCGTAGGTATCCTGATCAGAAATGTCGATCGATTCCCGCAGGAGTATGTCTCCTGTATCGACTTTTGATTTTATTTGAAAAATAGTAATTCCGGTTTGCGTATCGCCATTGATCAATGCCCAGTTGATTGGCGCTGCGCCCCGGTATTTTGGTAATAATGACGCATGCAGATTAATGGCGCCATTCGGCGTCACATCAATAACTCCATCAGGCAATATTCTGAATGCGACCAAAACTATAATATCGGCGTCATAAAGTTTCAATTGCTCAATAAATTCAGATGATTTTAATGATGGTGGTTGTAATATGGGAATGCTCAATTCCTTAGCAAAGGATTTAACGGGAGATTCCAGCAGGTTCCGCCCACGACCGGCGGGGACATCCGGTCCTGTCACAACAAGGACAACATCATGCCGTGATCCAGCAATTGCTTTTAAACCCGGAACCGCAAACCCCGGGGTTCCCATAAAAATTACTTTCATATTGAATCAGATACTAACAGGTTCAGTCTGAGTTTTTCCCTTAACGGCAATGTTCTTTAGTTTTGATTCGATAAAACTACGTTTCAACGGACTGATTCTATCAATAAATAAAATTCCGTTCAAATGATCAATCTCATGCTGAATTACTCTCGCTAAATAGCCCTCAAATTCTTTTTCAATTACCTCTCGCTGAACGTTTTCATAGCTAACTTTTATTTTCCATTCACGGGTCACTTTTTCGCGAATTCCCGGGACACTCAGACATCCTTCTTCGAGAACATCCATGCCTTCTCTCTGTAAAATCTCCGGGTTGATAAATACTTCTTTTCCCATATTTTTATCATGTAAAGAAAAATCCACGATAAAAAAACGGAAATCCACACCCACCTGGTTGGCGGACAGACCGATTCCGTCATCATCATACATCGTGGCATACATGCGTTCCAGGAATTGAGGGAAATTATCGGGTAATTGACCAACTTTGCAGGTTTTCCGTTTGAGTAATGGGCTACCGTAAACGTAGATATCGAGTAATTCCATATTATTTTACGACTGATTTATCCACTATTTTTTCAGCAATCGCTGATCGGGCTACATGGATCTTAATATCTTTGGCAATTTTAACTATCAGGATATTTTCTTTTTCGCGAAGTCCTTCGATTCTTCCGTAAATTCCACCGATAGTCAATACTTCATCGCCTTGATGAAGTTCCTGCAACATTTGCTTTTTTTCTTTCTGCTTCTTGGACTGCGGTCGAATCATCAGAAAATACATGACAACAATAATCAGCAAAAAAGGTAAAAGAGACATAATTGGGTTTGACTGTTGGGCAGCGCCCCCACCCATTGCTCCGGCATAAAGTAAAGTGTTCACAAAACCTCCAATTTCAAATTAATGTTTAGTTTAATCAATCCGTGCGGTAATGGCAACCCCGACTTCCTTTATTAAGTTTGGCGGCATGAAGAACCAGCAGCGACGTTGTGGCAGCATTCCGCAACCCGATCAAGTCATCATTCAACTCGCTGTGAGCATAAAATTTTTGAATATCTTCATTCAGTTGCCATAAAATTCCAAAAGCGCGCTCTAATTTTTTCTTTGTTCTAATAATACCCACATAGTTCCACATGGTTTGCCTGATTGTAGAACGATCCTGACGAATCAGATCCGGATCGATCGGTTCCGCTTCCTGTTTCCAATCGGCGACATTGGGCATGATCATCTTCCGGGTTCTGATTTGCTCCGCCGTATCCCGTCCGGCGATCGTGCCGAAAACAAGGCATTCAAGCAAAGAACTGCTGGCAAGCCGGTTGGCGCCGTGCAAACCGGTACAGGCGACCTCTCCAACGGCTTTCAAGCACCTGATTGTTGTATTAGCTTTCATATCCGTGGCAACGCCGCCGCATTCATAATGTGCAGCCGGAACAACCGGAATGCCTTCGGAAGTGATATCTACTTTGACTTCAAGGCATTTTTGATAAATTTTCGGAAAACGCTGTTTTATCCACTCACTATTCCGGTGAGTGATATCGAGATACACATACTGGCTTCCGGTTTCATTCATTTCGGCATTGATACTGCGGGACACCACATCACGAGGAGCCAGGGATCCCATCTCATGATAGCGTTTCATAAAATCTTCACCCGATTTGTTACGTAACACAGCGCCTTCTCCCCGAAGGGCTTCAGAAATTAAAAACCGTTCCTCATTTGTTGAAAAAAGCGTCGTCGGATGAAATTGCACATATTCCATATTCATGATACGGGCGCCCGCACGATACGCCATGGCATATCCATCGCCGCGAACATGGGATGGATTTGATGTATGCAGATATAAACTTCCGAGTCCGCCGGTTGCCAGAATTGTTTGCTTCGCCAAAATCGGATATACACGGTTCTCTTTTTGAAATAATACATACGCACCGATACAGGTACTGGGCTTATAGATGTGCAATGGATTCAGAGAATGATGGGCAAGAGTTATCAAATCGACACTGGTTGCCTCGGTAATGATATTGATATTATTAATACCTTTGATTTTTTGGTAAAAAACTTTCTGGATCGATTGACCGGTATGATCTTTGACAAAGGCAATCCGGGCTTTTGAGTGAGAGCCTTCCCGGATTAAATTCAGGGAATTATCTTCGCTTCTATTAAATGGAACAGATAGTTTTTCGCTGAAGATCTCATCAATAAATTCCGCCCCGTATCGATAGACCTGGCGCACAGCATCTTCATTGACAATGCCAACGCCTGTCCGTTGAAAATCTTCTATAAAACCGGCTTCCGAATCATCTGATGCTTTATAGATAATGCCACCCTGGGCATAAAATGATGAGGATTCCGTAAATTCACTTTCCGAAGTTATCAAAGTTACACTCAATCCCTGTTGAGCAGCGGCATAGGCGGCGGAACAACCGGCAAGACCGGCTCCAATAACCAACACATCCGTTTTGATAATTCTATCAGATGATTTCATATTTTTAACTCCAGCATGCGATTCAACGCAGTCAACGCTTCTTTACGATATTTTTTATCAACGATTACTTGGTTTACCAGGTTTCCCTGCGACAGTTGTTCCAGTTGATGCGCTAAATTCAGCACCGTTATTTGCGCCATTGATTTACAGTACGGTTCAAAGGATTGCAGTATTTCAATGCGCTTATCCGGATGCTGTTTTTTAAGGCGATTCACAAGATTCTTTTCAGTCGCAACCGCCCAGTGGCTGCCGGCCGGACTCTGTTCGATCATTTTTATAATATATGCAGTGCTTCCCATATAATCGGCGGTCTGTGCGACTTCAAAATTACATTCCGGGTGCACTATGACATTCACCGACGGGTCCTGCTTCCGTAAAATATTCACATATTCTGCATTAAATTCCAAGTGAACGATACAAAACCCATCCCAGAGAATTACACGGGCGTTCCGTATCGCCTCAATTGAATTTCCTCCCAGCGGTTCCTCGGGATCCCATAGTATCATTTCATTTAGCGGAATTCCCATATTAAAAGCAGTGTTCCGTCCTAAATGCTGATCGGGAAAGAAAAATACTTTTTGTCCACGCTCAAATGCCCAATCAATCGCGGCTCCGGCATTGGAAGATGTACAGACAAGACCTCCATTCTTGCCACAAAAGGCTTTTAACTCCGCACTGGAATTCACATAGGTAATAGGAATTGTACGAAAAGAGCCAGCCGAACGGATCTCTTCCCAGGCGTCCTCCACATCATCACTCCGGGCGCAATCGGCAAGAAAACAGCCGGCTGTTACATCCGGAATAAACACTTTTTGATTTGCTGAAGTAATTATATCGGCGGTCTCTGCCATAAAATGCACCCCACAAAACACAATATATTCTGCATCGGTCTGCGATGCAATTTTTGCCAGGGCAAAGGAATCACCACGTTCATCGGCATGCCGGATCACGTCGTCGGTTTGATAGTGATGACCGAGAATCAACAGCCGTTTATCCAAATGCTTTTTAATATTTATGATCCGAATATTCAATTCTTCCATCGATACTGATTTCATTGATTCGGGCGGCGTCGAGACATTTTTATTCATAGTACGATTAATTCCTTAATAATCTACTCGCTTAAATGTTCATTCTCATGAATATGTTTCTTGCGACGTTCTGCCCGCCGTTTGGTATTCTCTTCCCAGTGATCGTCCTCAATTGGGTATGAAGCGAAAAAGTTCTGCTTCCACTCTAAAAATTTACCTAAAAGAATAGCTTCTCTTGCCCAACCTACTACTTCGAGAAAAAAGTGAATATTATGCAATGTATTCAGCCGAAGCCCGGTCATTTCACCGTTCAGATACAGATGACGCAAATAGGCGCGTGAAAAATTTCGGCAGGTATAGCAACTGCATGATTCATCGGGAGGATTAAAATCCATCTTGTAACGTGATTGTTTAAGGATAACCCGACCATTCCGGGTGTAAAGCGTGCCATTCCGCGCATTTCTGGTAGGCAGCACACAATCGAACATATCGATTCCCATCTCAATGCCCCGGATGATATCCTCCGGTTTACCAACGCCCATCAAATAGCGTGGCTTCTGCTCCGGAAGTAACGGGCTGACCAATGAGAGCAATTCGAACATCTTTTCCTTGGGCTCTCCGACCGCCAGACCTCCCACCGCATAGCCGTCAAAATCAAGTTTTGTCAATATTTCCACACTCTTAGCCCGCAAGTCCGGATATACACTGCCCTGGACAATGCCAAATAAAAACTGCCGGTGTCCATAGCGAGGCGTCAGCTTCTCGAAATGTTCACGGGAACGCTGTTCCCAACGATGAGTTCTTTCCAGCGATTTAGCCGCATAGTCATAATCACAAGGAAAAGGTGTGCACTCATCAAACGCCATTACGATATCGGAACCAAGATTATTCTGGATCTCCATGGAAATTTCGGGAGACAGTTTATACTGTGAGCCATCAATATGAGAACGGAAAGTAATATCATTTTCCGTCATTTTCCC
>JAGLWX010000090.1 GCA_023133185.1 Fidelibacterota bacterium | reverse complement strand
TATGTATTTCCAAGAATTATCTGCGCTTTGCAGTCATTTAATTCCGCCGGAGTCAATGTCTTGACCACACCGTGAGTTCCAACCGGCATAAAAATCGGCGTCTCAACTATGCCGTGCTCAGTCTCATAACGGCAGGCTCGCGCCAGGGATTTTGTATCTTTGGCTAAAATACAAAATTTCATTTTTCCGTGGGTCCGGTTATTAGTATTTTTGGAATTTTCTATCATTTTCAGAAGATTTTATCGAAAAGCTGATTGATGGAATCTACGCCAATTATCTGATCAGCCTTCAATCCTTTCAGTTGTTTTAAATTAGCGCGAGGAATATAGACCGGTTTAAATCCAAATTTCAGGGCTTCTTTTACGCGCTGTTCTATAAAAGGCACTGACCTGATCTCGCCGACAAGCCCAACTTCGCCAATAAATGCCGAGGACGGTTCGAGTGGAATATCTCTGAAACTGGACGCCAACGCCACCAATACTCCCAGGTTGATGGCTGTTTCATCAATCCGCAGCCCGCCAACCAGATTCACAAAAATATCCTGCAAGCGCATGGGTAATCCCGACCGTTTTTCCAGCACAGCGACCAGCATTGCCAAACGCCGGTGATCGATCCCGTTTGCAGTACGTTGTGGATTTCCATAAGAGCTTTGGGTAACCAGCGCCTGCACTTCAATTAAAAATGGACGGGTTCCTTCCATACTGACAGCAACCGCCGAGCCGGCTACATGTTTCTTCCGCTCGGTAAGAAAAAATTCCGATGGGTTTTCTACGGGCACTAATCCAATATCTTTCATTGTAAAAAGACCAACTTCGTTTGTCGAACCGAAACGATTTTTCATTGAGCGGAGCGTCCGGTAAAAATTGGTCTTGCCGCCTTCCAGATATAAAACAGTGTCAACAATATGCTCCAATACTTTGGGGCCCGCGATCATTCCGTCTTTGGTAATGTGACCGATAAAAATAGCGATAAAATCCTGCTCCTTGGCTTTTCGTAAAAGTGTGCCCGCACACTCCCGCACCTGAGTGACGCTGCCCGGCACATTATCATAGGCGTCGGAATAAACCGTCTGGACAGAATCAATTACTACTACCGCCGGTTTCTGTCTTTCCACATGATATTGGATGTTTTCTAAATTATTTTCACATGCAACCAGAATGCGGGAATTGCTGATTCCCATCCGGTTAGCACGGAGGGAGATTTGTTCCTCGGATTCTTCTCCAGAGAAATACAAAAACCGATCACCTTTAAGATTAGCTAAAACCTGTAATATCAGGGTGGACTTTCCAATACCAGGCTCTCCTGCCAATAAAACGACCATGCCATTCACAAATCCACCGCCCAGTACGCGGTCGAATTCATCCACTCCGGTTGCAAACCGCTCAGTGGAACGCGAAACCGGTTGATTAAGCGCTTGTAATTCACGCTTTGCAGTGCCGGCGCTTTTAAATGCCTTTTTTGAAATTTTCTCTTCAACCATGGTGTTCCATGCACCGCACTCAGGGCATTTACCTGTCCATTTGGGCTGCGAACTGCCACATTCAT
>JAGLWX010000009.1 GCA_023133185.1 Fidelibacterota bacterium | reverse complement strand
TGCAATAAATGTAATGAATATTGCAATTCCACCGGTTCTTGGGGTCGGTCTGGCATGATGATGTCGACCACCCGGAGCATCTGTAATATCCATTATTATACCTAATTTATAAAACAAAGGCATCAGTCCGAAACTCATAAGAAACGAGATAAGTAAGTAATAGAAAAGGTCTAACGAATGGTCAAACATCCAATTTTTTAGAGTATATGGTAACAGTAGAGCGACCAGAAATGGCAATACGAGTAATCTGAACAGTATTCGTTGGCGGTCAGTCATATTTTCAACTATGGATATTCTTTAAAAATGAAATTACAAAATGAATCTCATCATCTTTCATATCAGGAAAAATCGGGATTGACACCTGCCTTTCCCAGGCGAAATCCGTGTTTGGAAATTTTGTGATACCAAGATATCGGTGGATTGGTTGAAAAACAGGTCGTCTTAGAGTTACACCGTACTTTGCTCCGATGTCAATCAATTCATCGGCTGATTTGTGAGGATGGGATACAATACAGCGATACAAATTCGAGATTAACGATGAATTCTTTAAGTTTTGGGGAATATTTAAATAGGGTTCCAGTATCTGCTTATACAATTTTAAAATAGAATATCGCTTTCGAGTAAATTGTTCCAATTTTTTGAATTGTTCAATTGCGACTGCGGCAGTTAGATCGCTCATCTTTGCGTTTACTCTGGGTTTCAGATCGTTTTTTTCATCGTATTCCCGAAAATCCTTAATGTAACTGACTATAGATTCATCGTTTGTGAGAATCGCACCGCCTTCACCGGCGCCAATTACTTTCGTAGCATAAAAAGAAACCACAGATAAATGCCCAAATGATCCGACAGGTTTTTCATCAACTGTCGCTCCGATAGCCTGAGCAATATCTTCAATCACTGGAATGCCGAATTCAAGTATTTCTGTGATTCGTCCGGGTTGTCCAAACATATGCGGGAATATAATAGCTTTTGTATTTGGATTGATTTTTCGCTTAACATCTTCAGGGTCCAGATTGTAAAAGTCAGTTTCGATGTCAGCGAGAATCGGTATTCCATCTACTGCTTTAACTGCGTGCCAAAGTGCGATGCAGGTATAGCTGGGGATGATTATTTCATCACCTTCGATAATATTTAATGCTTTTAAAGCGAGAATTAATGCTGTAGTACCGGAAGAAACAGCTACACCAAATTTTTTATTTACATATTCAGAGATTAGTTGTTCAAGTTTTCGGACCTTGCTTCCTTGTGCAATATATTGTGATTTAATGACTGCCCGGGCGGCAGCTTGTTCATGACGATTAAAACTCGGACGATAATGTGGAACGATCATATATTGATGAACAGTCTTAAGGATTGAAATGCTTCGGCGTATTCGACTCGTGCCTGGACTCCCCGAAAATTCGCTGTCGATTGAGCTACTTCGAGAATGGAAACGCCGGAGATATTCGTGCGATTGATCTGAGATTCATGTGCTTTAAGTAGTTCTATTTTTGTTTTTAGAAAATCTTTTCCGATATCAACAAAGACATTCGGTTGGAAATTCTGGGTTGTTGGTGTTTCATAGAAAAGGACATTCCGAACATAACGAGTTGCGGAATTAGTAATAGCGGCTATATGGCGGTGGTCTTGATGCGTGTCATCAGGGAAATTGACAAAAATACTGTCTGGATTGACCTTTTTAATTGTGGTTTCAACTTTCATGATAGATTCTTTATGCACTTCTAATTCAGTATCAAAATAGCCACCCCAAAAAACCGCTCTGGCGTTTAAGATATCTGCCGACCGTTGCTGCTCCTTCTTTCTGATGTCACTAATACCGCCGACAGCGCCGTTTGTGGCGATAAGAAGATAAATATTGTGACCGTATGATGCATATTTTGCTAAGGTGCCACCGCATCCGATCTCGATATCATCGGGATGAGCGCCGATAGCTAATATATTCATTTTCTTTATAGAAGATGTCATCGAATTCCTTCCTTGATTATATTCAGTGAATTGTAACCTTCGTTAAATAAAAGATCCAGTATCGAAAGATGACTGATGAATTCACCGTGAAGTTGTCGATATACCGGATGTTCGAAATGTTGGAAAATGAGCTGTAAGTCATTTTCCGGAAAAATACCGGTATTTAAGTAATTTTTTCCACCGGCTCCCGATAAGTAGGTATCTGCTTTCATGATCTTTGTAATAAATAATAATCGATCGTCAGGTGTTATCTCCATTTTATTCTGTAATTCTATCAGATCGGAAGCAAGCTTAATTGGTGTTTGAATATTGAGTTTATCTAAAATCCATTTAATACCACTTAGGTTAAAATCGGATAAGTATTCCCATTGTTTCTGATATAACTCCTCAATTTCGGTAAAATATAATTTAAAAAACGGGGCTTTACTGTAGTATGTCTTAAGCGTTTGAATATGTTTATTTTGCCAGTTTGTTGTTGTATTTATTTTTACGTCACCGATCGACTGTCCGAAATTGTGGATGACCGGAACCGTCAGCCATTGCCATCCGTTTGGAGTTTTCAGCCGATTTCTGTTTTGCCATTCATTTTTTTTAAATTGGACATTATCCAGTATGACAAATATATCGGATTGAATGATTTTAGCGAAATAACCGATCCAGGGAAATGTCTGGGGCTGATGGATCGAACAAATCATATAATTCCCTTGATTATTGAATCGTTTTGAATTATTTTGATGCCAGGTAATTTTGAACTAATATTGATTGGAGGATTCATGGGGACTATTATCAAGAGCTGCATAATTCTGGCTGTGATTTCATTGATTCTAGGGGTAGTTTCACGCTTTACCATGTTACCGTTTTTTGTTGAAGCTCAGGCTTATTTGCAATTTGCCCAGTTTTGCTTCCTGGCAGCAATTACATTTTTACTATATAAAATAGCTTATAAAACAGAAGACTAATCTATAGTCCTAATATTTCCTGATAAAGATTGGATTAGTTGCTAAGGTCTGGTAGTCACGGCTCCCGACTAATATTCTATAATAGCACATAGAAGTAGATAGGCGATCTTCATCAACATACCATTCATCAACCATATTTCGTAATCTGAATGTTTTAACTAAATCTTTATTTTTAAATAGGTAAACTGTAGTAGGTCGGCTGTTTTTTTCAATTGAACGTATTTTGATGTGAATTGCCACCGGAGGAGAAGACAGCAGTAATGTTTCTCCGATGAATGCATTCCTTTCGGTTCGCATGTCATATGCTGAAAAATCATCCAGAACGATTCGATTTCCGGTATAGTCTCTCGTGGCATACATTCTACCGGCGCGAATCGCTTCAAAGATTCCTGCTTTGCTTCGTTCTTTTGCGAAAATGAATGTGTTGGTTGCGGCTACTTGAGCTAAATCATTTGTTTCTTCGAAATCAAGTTCCCCGATTGCCCAGACGGGTTTTGTTCGGATTCCACTGCAATATTCATCGAGCACCATATCCCATAATCCGCCCGGACGTCCAATCGATTTCATACCTTCCCAGAAAATGCAAAACCCTGTATAATTTTTAGTTTCGGTGATCATGTGAGGATAGGAATCGGTTTCTATCTTAATAGTTTGGGATAAGAATGGAAGTTTGATCGGTCTCACTTCGGAATGATGCACTTCGGGATGAGCCCAGAATATCATGCCGTTATTGTCTTCAACATAATTAATCAATTCCTGAAATGGACCGCCTCCGGGATCTCCATGATATTGGTCATACTTAAGAGGGAGGAATGGAAATTCAGTAAACAGGACATATGCTAAAATTAATGTTAAGAATAGCGCTTTCCAGCTAAATCTATATCGGTGTCTCCTTTTTCGTACATGAGCGATGTCTCGCCGACGATACGATCTTCGGATAATAGAAAAGGCTGCTATAAGAAATAAAATCATATAGAGTGCAATCATTGAAAAATACATGAAATTTGCTGATACATATTTCATTATGTCGCCGGAAGGTTTTTTATATCCCAATCCTCCGTTTGGGATCGATGGCAAATTTTTATATGCATCGATACTATTAAATCCGAACACCAGAAGGTGAGTATGCCAATTTCGAAGAGTCAGGTTTGTGTAAAGCGGTGAACCCTCCCAGAAATAGAATGGGACTGCTTCTACGCCCGGAATAAGAATGATGTTGGTATATACTTTATTTATCTGCTCGATTTCTTGTAGATATTTCTCAATGCCATATTTTGAAATTGAATTTTCCTGGATAGAGAATTTTAAGAAGTTTTGAAACGGTGAAATCCCATAAGAAACTTTCATGTTGTCGTGATCAGTAATAATCGCGGCGTCAAGACCATACGAATTTGCTATTCCCGCAAGTTCCGAGATTGTATAAGAACCGCCGCTGACTTTTGAATCAAAATGGATACCGGTTTTCAAACGATAGTAATCGCGAGAAACCTGTGAATAGGAATTAAAAAAAGATGTGAATGTGATTAGAAGTGTTATTGCCCAGTGTTTCATTGTTTCCAATTTAGTTAAAAATTTGGTAAATATTAATTATTTTGTCAATATAATTATTAAGGGAATAAAATTCTGCTTTTTTACTGTTTTCAAAACCCATTTGCCGGCGCATTTCAGGTTTTTTATAAAGAGTTATGATTGCATTACAAAGTGCGTCCGAATCATCTGATGGAATTAAAAGACCATTAATGCCATCTGTGATTAGTTCAGGAACGCCGCCAACTTTAGTGGCTATAACTGCCAGTCCACTTGCCATTGCTTCCACAAGTACTCGACCAAAACCTTCATTAAACGATGTAAGAATGAATACATCGCATTTCGCAAAGATTTCCGGTAAATCTGTTCGATATCCTAAAAATTCAATATTTCTCAATCCTTTTCGTTGTACAAAAGATTTCGAAGCGGACAATAATTCGCCATCGCCAACGATTTTGTAAGATATTAGTAATTTTTGTGTTTGTGATAATTCGGCTGATTTTAATAAAAGTTCAAGATTTTTTATCGGGACGATTCTGCCCGCCCAGACTATTTGAATCGGATGAACCGGTGGCTCAAAAAGATTGCGGGCAGGATTTTCTAAAAACGGTTCAAGTTCTACACCACATGAAGAGACAATGAATTTATCGGGCTTTGCGATATTTTCACGGATATGATCCTGTCGTCCGAATTCTGTTAGGTTGAGAATATTTGTTGTAAATCGGGCGGCAATTTTTTCGAGTAGAATGAATATGCAGCTGATAAATCGATTGTAATATCCATAAAAAATGTGTCCGTGGGGCGAATGGTAAATCTTATTAATACGGCAGATCACACCGGCGAATCGACCCAGTAACCCGGCTTTTGAAGAATTTGTATGTAAAATGTCAGGTTGAATTTCATTTAAAATTTTAACTATTCGGATTAGCGCGATCAAATCTTTAACCGGATTTATGGGACGGACAAGTGAATTGATAAATTGGATTGAAAAACCGTGATCTGCTGCGTATTGCTCAGGATCCCATAATGGTTCGATTGTTCTGCCCGAGATAAGAATGACGTCGAATCCTCTTTGGCTGAGACCGGCGGCTAATTGCATCGTCAATTCGGCAGAACCGCCACGATCGAGCCGTGTGATCAAAAGGACAATTTTTAGAGATTTTTTTTTTGGTTTATCCAACTGTATCAATTACTTCCTGGATTTTTGAAATTATCCGGGAGCCGATTTGTGCATGAGGAGGAAACAATAACAAGTGTTCAGCCAGATATGTAGCATTTGAATACGGATCATTTCCCGATTCACTTAATTCCGGGAAAATATGATGAAGCGGATGATCGTATAATGTAGTTGTTTCGATCCCGGCATCGAATAGGCGATTAATTAACAATTTCCGGGTTTCTAAATTCTCTACAATGACAGGAAATTGATTGAACGCAACATTTGCTCCTTCAGGAATTGTGGCGATTCTATATCCGGGTCTGTTTTGAAAAATGCCGGAAAGACTTAACCCATTTTTAACTCGCTGATTTGTTAAAAAATCAATTCTTTTCCATAAATTTACTCCTAAAGCCGCTTGCATAGTTGTGTATTTAAATGAGTCGAAGTGAGAATGTAAAGTCGTGTATTTAAATTTTGAAACGATTGGCGACATAAGCGTATATGGAAAAGGTCTGACAGCCAGACTTAAGCCGACGAATTTTAAGAACATAATAAATTGAGCAAGAGCAGGAAGCGTCGTTAATTCATTGACGTATTGTTGGAATAATTCTGAATAGTCATCGTTTTTCCAGACGATAATTCCACCTGCCAGGGTTGAAACATTTTTACCCCGGTTCAGGGAGTAAAACCCAAACGGAGCTGTTGTGCCAATATGCCGGTTATTCACAGTTGTTCCAAGCGCTGATGCACCGTCTTCCAGTATAAAAATATCCGATCCGTCGGTTAGTTTTAAAAGTGATTCGACTTCGCAGGGTAATCCGAACATGTGAACCGGCATGACCGCCAGGGTTTTTGAATTAAGTTTTTCTGCGACATTAGTTGTATCCAGATTAAATGTGATTGGATCGATATCCACCAATACAGGCGTTAACCCTTCTGCTTCAATCGGCAGCAGGAGGGATGGGGCGGTGTATGCCGGCAGAATGATTTCAACCTGATCTGCTCGTTGGCGAAGTTGTTTCAGAACTTTATAGATGATATAATTTGCGGTTGTGCCGGAATTAATAAAAAGAAGATTTTCGACATTTAAATATTCTTTCAATATGTCTCCGAATTTGGAAAAGACGCGATCGCTTTGAAAGAGGCCAATCTTTGCATGAAACATATCGGAGAAAACGTACGGAGTTCCGGCGGTCGGCATTTTTGTTAAGCTCATAAATGCTCTCGCTTACTTTACTTCTTGTTTTTGTAGTGTAATAATAAAATCCCAGGCAAATAGTTTATTTCTCAAACCAACTGCATCTACATTAATCAGTTCAGTTCCAACTTCTTCCATAATACAATTAAATTGTGCTATAGAATAAGAGGATGTTGTGAACGTATTTTGAAATGAATGTAGAAAATACTTCATGTAAATTAAAATGTTCGACCGGTTACGGATATCGAAGACGATTTTACCGCCGGGTTTGGTGATCCGAACCAGTTCTTTCAGAATTGCCTTGACTTCGTCAAATGTTTTAATGTTTAAAAAAGTATTCAGACAAAAAATTATTGAAACGCCATTTGTTCGTATAGGTAAGTAAAATGCATCACCATTAATCCATTCAAGGTTCTTTATAATATTAGTTTTGGAAATTTGTTGGGCTTCCTTGAGAAGAGGATAACGTAGATCCAAGCCGATAAGTTTGTAGGAGTGATGATAACGGTGTTGAATATCAACGAGAAACAGGCCGTTACCGGTGGCGATATCGACCAAGACACCGTGTTCGTCGGGAATTTGGGCAATGGCTTTTTCCCGGACTTTACTAGTAATGTAGCCTAAAAAGGCTTTTTTTCGCTTAACGTCGGAAAAATCGAGTGGCTTAGTTAAACGTGCCGGTTTTAAGGTAAGCAAAGGCTTCCTCCGTAACTGTTTTTGATGAAATATGGCTTATGGCATCTTCAAAAAGTATGTCAGATTCTTCAAATTGTTTTTCAATGTTGGGAGAATATTTAAGGATTTTATTTGGAAACTTTCCCCAGGGACCATAGCGATATGGATTTTCAGGACCGAAGATGGCAATCGTAGGAACCTCGAGCGCCGCGGCAAAATGCATTAACCCTGTATCGTTGGTGATGAACAGTCGACAGGTTTTCAACCAGGCTCCAATTGTTTTAAAAGACTGATTGACAATAGGTGTGGTTCTGGAGCCGATTGCTGATTTGCAAATTTTATCAACAAATTGGGTGTCCGTTTTGCCGCCGAAAATAAGAAAATGCCGATCTTTGGACTGAAGGGTTGAAATGGTTTCAAGAACCTTTTCCATCGGCCAGCGCCGGTTGGGACGATAGGCACCGATATTGATCCCGATCAGGGTTTTATTCTTCAAACGATGTTCTTTAATCAAATTATGAACCCTATTGGATGATTCGTTATCAATGTAAAAATCTATATTTTCAGGATTCCCAGAAATGCCCAGAGCCCGAATTACGTCGTATTTGCGCTCGACTTCGTGGGGTTTGCTGAATAAAATTTCATCACTGGAAAAAGTATAAAAGCCGCCGCGTTGATCGGTGTTCCTGCCAGTAGTGTTCCTGCTTTTGAACAGATTAATGAAGGTTTGTCGACGAACAGCAGCAGCCTCTGACTCAATGGCGCTGAGATCGATCAGAAGTTCCGGTTTTTTTCGAGACACAGAGCAGACTTTCAGTAGATTCATTGAGTTACGCAAGATAAAATTGCCGGTAGTTAGGAAGGAACGGACATTTATAGGTTTTGTCAAAATATTCCGGGAAAAATCTTCTGCCAGCGGTATGGTCCTCCCGGCGACAAACAGAGTAATGGGATTGTCCGGGAAAGTTTCCCGGATCTTCCTTAATGTTGGCGTTGCCATAATGAAATCACCCAGTCCTCCAATTTCAAGAATAACGATCATATTATCTGGTTGGATGCGTAAATTCATATCAGGATACATTAAATGCTAAACACTGTCCTTTTTTAATGTCATATATCCGATAATAAATCCACTTAAATATAAGACAAGACTTAACAAGTAAAAGATTTTCAGAGTAATGAGTGTTTTTATAATACGGTATAAATAGGAAAAACTCCTTACCGTCAAAGACCGTTTTTCTTTCACCTGATCAAGGTGTTTTGTGGTCAATTCCACAACAAATTCCGGGTAAAATTTATTTACATATGCCGCCATTTTTCCATTGCGATAGAACTGGCGGAGAAATTTTCGGAATGTTTTTGGCGGCAGATGATGAATGTATAGGTCAGGCAGCACAACAACACGATAACCGGCTGTGCGAATTACTCTTCTAAGATATGGGTCCAAACCGCGTGGGATCAATTCATTCTCGCCACCTACTTCAATAAATACTTCTCTTGGAATAATACAGCAGGGATGTTCCGCCATATCGCTGTCAATGATTTCAATAACAATCGGTGATGTTCGGCGTGGTAATTCTTTCATTAATCGCCGGACAAAAAAAGAGGCATTTTCAGGAATAATGTTCGCCACTCCTGCCATCCCGATATCATCATACTGCTCGATCTGGGTTACCATTTTTTCCAGCAGATCATTATGACCGAGCCTGGTATCGTCATCAAATGTGACCAGGTATTTACCTTCTGCTACCTGGGCGCCGCAATTGATCGCCCGCCCCTGACGGGTGTCGCCGATGATGACAATGATTTCAAAATCTCTGAATGTCTGTTGTTTTAACTGTTCAAGAAGTGAAGGCAGGAGACCATCCCTGGTCGCATCCGCAGTTGGAATGATAATACTGACTAGCGGCTTTCGGTCGGGGTCGTCCCGGTGAGTCTCGATCTTGCCTTTGGATTCACCATTGGGGTATTTGACGAAGGGGCGGTTGATGTTGCCGGTGAGTGTTTTTATTATTTTCATCGTATGTAAATGTAATATGGTATTTTTAATTTAAGCTGGAACTTCTGTAACCGCTACGCGGTAAGGTCAGAGATGAGTTGAGATCATTTTACAATGCCTCAACCGCTACGCGGTATTTTAAAGATTGATGTTTGATAAATGTGGTTTTGCCCGTAGGGTATAGGGTATTGTAACATTGGTACTGGAACTTCTGTAACCGCTACGCGGTGAGGTCAGAGATGAGTTGAGATCGTTTTTACAATACCTAAACCGCTACACGGTATTTTGAAGATTAATGTTTGATAAGTGTGGTTTTGCCCGTAGGGCATGGAGTATTGTAAAATTTGGTACTGGAACTTCCGTGACCGCTACGCGGTAAGGTCATAGATGAGTTGAGATCGTTTTTACAATACCTCAACCGCTACGCGGTATTTTAAAGATTTTTGTTGGATAAATGTGGTTTTGCCCGTAGGGCATAGGGTATTGTAATCGCAGCCTCGGAGACCAAAGGTATTGCTGTACCCGTAAGGGCATGGAGTATTGTAACATTTGGTACTGGAACTTCTGTAACCGCTACGCGGTATTTTAGACACTGATGTTTGATAAAAGTGATTTTGCCCGTAGGGCATAGGGTATTGTAATCGCAGCCTCGGAGACCAAAGGTATTGCTGTGCCCATATAGGGCATGGAGTATTGTAACATTTGGTACTGGAACTTCCGTGACCGCTACGCGGTAAGGTCAGAGATGAGTTGAGATCGTTTTGTTACAATACCTAAACCGCTACGCGGTATTTTAAAGATTTGTGTTTGATAAGTGTGGTTTTGCTAGTAAGGCATAGGGTATTGTAATGAGATACCGTAAATGATTATAATTTTAATATTTCCACGATTTTCCGGCTGGCGTGTCCATCGCCGAAGAGTTTATCCGCCATCGTTTTGAATGTTGATAAACCGGTGATAGTTTCAGGAAGTTTTTCAAACTGATCTCCCACCAGCACTGCCCAGCCGTTTTCTACCAGTTCCACCCACTCGGTTTCACCACGTAAAACGATGCAGGGGACGCCGGCAAAATAGGCTTCTTTTTGCACACCACCGGAATCAGTGATTATCGACCGGGCATGTTTTTCCAGCACAATCATTTCTTGATATGAAACGGGTTCAATAAGTTTTAGGTTATTGGAACTGACCGCAATATTGAACTTCCTCATTA
>JAGLWX010000089.1 GCA_023133185.1 Fidelibacterota bacterium | reverse complement strand
GTAATATCAAATACATTTTCGTCCTTACTACCATCGGGGCAAACTTCTTTTTTCTTACTGTTGCCATGCAGATCAATAATGTATATTTTATCAAAACTTTCAAGTAGATGCCAACGCATTCCTCTAAAAGTAGGATTATCAATAAAACTGTGGTTATTGATAAATGCTAAAACGCCTTCACCATTTTTATTGATAAAATGTTCTCCGAAACGTAAGAACTTTACATAATCATCTTGCAGCCAATGTTTTCTTTCGCCAAAATGAATTCCATTTACATATTTATAATCTTCTATTAAACTGGTAATCCATGCGCCTTTATTTATTGAAATTCCACTATATGGCGGATTTCCGATTACACACATAACGGGCGTATCACGCTTAATATGATTTGCTTCGTTTGCCTCTGTAGAGAGCCAATTGGCAAACAGTGTGCCTGTATCCGGGTGGTGTTCTTCCAATGAGTTAGTAAGGAATATTCTGAACCGCTGCTCTTTTTTTGGGTTGTAGCCTGTTTCCCGGAGCAGTAAATCCAATTTTAAATGAGCCATTGCATAAGAAGCCATCAATAACTCAAATCCATTCAAGCGGGGTATCAGATGGTTTTCCACATAGTTGTTCCAAATCCCCTGCTGTCCTGCAAACTTCTTGTAAATGTGTTTTACTATTTCCGCCAAAAATGTCCCTGTGCCGGCAGCCGGGTCAAGAATCTGAACTTTATGGACTTCCTGTTTGATCCGTTTATAAGCTGTCGGCGAGCGCTTATCAGGTGTTTGCGTATCAATTTCTATTGTGGTTTTGGAAGTGTCCGCTAATCCTTGTGATAAGCCAAATTCGGTTTTTAGAATATCGTCAACGGCGCGTACAATAAAATTGACCACGGGTTCGGGCGTGTACCAAACTCCCCGGCTCTTTCGCAATTTCGGATTGTACTCTGCGAGGAATTTCTCATAGAAATGAACCATCGGGTCGTTTTGTTGTGTAGCGGAGCCAAAATCTTTCAGCAGATCAGCAACATTTGTTGCTCTGAAAATTTCAGCCAGAGCATCGACAATCCATTTAATCCGGTCATCCAGGTCATAGCCGGCAATATATTGGAATAGTTTCCGTAAAAAGGGGTTTGTTTTAGGTATCAGTTCGGCGGCTTCCTGCCTGGAAAAATCTTCCAGGGTTCTGTCATGCAGCCGGGCGGCAAACATGCCGTAAGCAATTGTCTGGGCATATATATCGGCGAATTCACTTGGCGTTATATCATGAATTAAAACATCTTTGAAGGCTTTCATCTGCTCTTTAAGCGTACTGTCCGCTTCATTATCTTCATCACTCAACAAAGCCCGTTCAATTACGGTTTCCAGCAGTCTTGCTTTACCAGCCATCATTTTAGATAGTACAGATGGCGATTTGATGGTTTGTCCAACATAGGTGCAGAAGTTTATTATGAGATCTGTGAAGGCGCCGAAATTTTCCGGTTCAGGATGTATTTTGCCCTTTTCAATTTCTGCAATTTTAACAGACGTGATGAATTTTCCATCTATATATAAACGGAAATCAAGATAATCGGTAATTATAAGGTTCTGGAGCGACTTTTTATAGCGGTTGAATTGCTCTTTGTATTCCTTGCTGTCAAGGGGCTTGCCGATGTCCTTGGCTTCAATATAGCCAACCGGGATATTCCTTTTTGTAATGATATAGTCCGGAGCGCCGCAAGCGACTCTGGCAGGTTCATTAGTAGCGAGAACACCCGGAGCAAGGTTTTCCACAAGACGTTGTAAGTCTCCACGGTAACTGTGCTCCGTGGAAATTCCGGTTCTATATCTTGTATTGATATTTTGCAAATAATCGTTGATGTGTTTATTCATAGTCCCTTACCAGTCATTTTCTTTATTTTTATCCAGTGTCTTGTCCTAAAATAGTTGACAGTTTTCCCGGTAACATATACACTCTCTGGGGTTCGATAACCGAGCGACATATGCAACCGATATTGATTATAAATTCTCACTGATTCTTTTACTAATTGCTTAGCAATATCTTTGGATTGTAACGTATCTCCCAAGCAAAACTCATCTTTCAGGATTCCATTAACTCTCTCCGCTAAAGCATTTTCATACACATGATCTTTTTCCGTCATACTGATTTTTACACCATGCTTTTTCAACAAATCAATATACGCTTTACAGCAATATTGAACACCACGATCCGAATGATGGATCAATGTTGAGGGATCTTTGGTCTGACGTAAAGCCATTTTAAGGGCACGTAAACTACCGTCAATTGATAAACTACTGCTAAGATCATATCCGACTATCTTTCGAGAATAATAATCGGTAATTAAAGCCAAATATTGAAATCCTTCCAATGTATGAATATAGGTTATATCAGATACATATACTTGACCAGGACGGTCTATTTGAATATCCTTGATCAAGTTCGGATAATAGCGAAACGGATGACGTGAATCGGTCGTTCTGGTGTATCGTCTCCGTCGACGAACCAACATTTGATGATCTCGCAATATCTCAAATAAGCGATCTCGCCCAATATAGATACCACAATCTTGAAGCATAAGATGCAATTTCCGACTGCCAACTCTAGGCTGTTGACCGCGAAATTGGCGAACCATTGCTAATACCATCTCTTCTTCCTGCTGTCGTTTCTCGACTAAACGTTTATGTTGGTAGTAACCCTGACGACTATATCCAAACCAACCACAAAGTTGAGCCATACTAAAGCGCTGATCATGACTGCTCATCTGCTCGCGTCCTGTTTCAATTCCTTCAAACCAGAGTTTTTTTTTACAGAGATACCGTATTTTTCTTCGACAACCGACATTAGCGATTCAAGACAGAAATTGTCTAAATGTGCCTTCGCTAAAGCAGCCTCTAATTGGCGCTTTTCCGCCTCTAATTTCTTAATCTTATCAACTTCATCACGTTTCTGCACCCAAACTACCTTTCCTATTAAATGATCTTTGCCATAATCTTTTATCCAGTTATATAGGCTCTGTAGGCTAATCTCGTAAATCCGACTGGCTTCTGCAATAGTGATCATTCCTCCTTCTATTTCTTTAATCACCTTTTGTTTAAAAGCATTACTGTAACGATACATCGTTCTAGCCATGGCTAACACTCCTTCTGTTGTGTCAACCTATTTCAGGACGATACACAGCATCCAGTATCCAGCATCCAGTATCCAGTATCCAGCAACCAGCTACCAGCATCGCACGATTTTCCAATGGCTTCGCACCGTCAGTCCCCATCCCGGTTTCCCGGAATTTGACTGCGGTACAATATTTTTCTACCCCAAGTTCGAAAATGTACCACGTTGGTATGACGTTATTGAATTTATATATAAAGTGCAACTGTTTTGTGCATAAATTCGTATCCGGCACCGAGACTTGACTTAAGACTGCCATATCAAAGAACATAAACCGATCTCCAAACTTCCCCGGCAGGCTTGAGTTAAGTCGAATCGCTATCGCCCTTAACTCAAGTCGTTTCGTAACCCAGCCGCAAACGTGTCGGGTTTTATAAATTTCCTTTTGGAGAATCAACCCAACCTTCAGAAGATTATATCAAGCATCCTGACCTGTCTGTAAATCTTCTATTAAACCTTCTGAAGGTTTTTGACTTTACCACTCGGCTGACGCCGCCTTAAGTCAAGGGCTGGCGAACCTATGGTAGAAATAAACACCGGAACTGTATTGTGAAGCATCCCATCGAATTGAATGGCGTCGGGCTTGTTGTTTTTCATTGACCAATGTTTCTACCAGGCGACCGTTTATGTCATACAATACAAGATGAACTTTAGACTCTTTTGGTATATCATACCTAAATGTTATTAGTCTTTCCAACAAATACGATCCTACTTCATATAAGTCATCTTGATAACCCTGGTGAAATCCCCGGCACGAAACACCGCCAGATAAATACCCGTGCTAACCAATTCACCGGAATTTGACTTTCCGGACCAATCAACATTATACCATCCGGGAGCATACATTCCATCAACAAGGGTCAGAATCTCGCGCCCCATGATATCATAGATTACGAGTTGAACATTTGTAACTTCAGGTACTGCAAAACGGAGAGTAGTTGTTGGATTAAACGGGTTGGGAAAATTCTGCTTCAGTGCATAAGCATAAGGCAGTGATTGGGTTGCTTCAATACCGACTTGCCCGCTTACTGTAAAATGCCAGACCTCGTTACTCCAGGTTGTGTCGATATTGTCCGTAGCATAAACGCTCCAACTGATGCAGACATCACGCGGCAATGCAATGTCCAGAATATTGAGGTCTATAAAATTTGTATCGGAGTAAATGATAAACTCAAAATCCTCTCCTCTAAGAAAAATTCCATAGCTGAGCGAATCACGATCAGCATCAATCGAAACCTCCCACTGAAATACCATAACCGTGTCGGAATTGTTGAATGTAGAATCTGACGGAGCAATCAAACTAAATGCCGCGGGCGG
>JAGLWX010000088.1 GCA_023133185.1 Fidelibacterota bacterium | reverse complement strand
GCAGAATTACCGCTCCAATTTTCAATTGGAATAAGGGTGAGCAGGTTTTGGTTGATTTTCAATTCGATGGCGGCAGTGTCGCTACTCGCCGTAAATTCCAACGTGTCAGTATCAATATCGATAGCAGAAAGTTCTAAGCAGAGGCTGTCATCCTCGAAAACACTGGTGTCCGGCAGAGCGACTATCACAGGCGCATCATTCTCGGGTTCAACGGTTACGATCAGATTTGTAGTATCCGTAAGTTCACCATCGGAGACAATCACAGAAAGTGTATCAACACCAAACCAATTCGTTGGCGATGAAAAGCTAATTGTATCTGCAATGATTTCCGAAACAACATCATCGTTATCTTCGATCATCCATATCAGAGTTGTATCCGCATCATTCGGATCCTCTACGTAATCAAACAGAAATGATACAGGTAATTTTAAAGAATGATCCTCAATAAAATTTGTATCCGGCAGAGCCGATAATTTCGGCGACCCGTTGCTGATTCTTATCATTCTTGAGTAATTTGTCTCTTTTCCAGAGCTTGTAACTCTGCATATATAAGGTCCGAATTCCGGTTCGCCAATTGAATTGAACGTCAGTATTTGTGAAGTCGCATCAGCTATTTCAACATCATCCAAAAGCCACTGGTAAGTATCTCCCGAAAGCACAGCGTTCAATTTAACCTGATTGTCAATAGTTTGACTATTTACAACTACTATATGTTGTTTGGTATCTCCCTTAAGCTCGGTTAGACTATTAGCCCACTCGCCGTTATTTGTCATGTTGCCAGTAATGTTTAGTGTCATTGTCGTATAATTCGGATAATCTCTAATCAGACCATTGTTGATGATGTTACCGTTGATATCAATCGGATCACTGCCTCTATACTCATTTTCTAAAGTATCCTCTACTATTGTTGTTCCCTCAAATATGACATTCTTTACCTGAACCTCTCCTCGCAGTGTGATGCCATCAAGAATAGTCTTGTAGAGATAGACATAGTTATTCAAAAACAGGGAGCCGCCATTGGCAACAATCGTTGTGCTTCTCAAATCGTAGGGATACGTAGCATCTTCACCGGTGAATGATAATTGATGGCCTTGAAGATCAAATTCGGCGCTATCCAGATCGATATAGCAATTATGAAAATGCAGATCGGAATCGGCCAGAATTGAACTGCTGGAATCCGTATCGTAGAGATAGTATCCTGAAAATGGACTGCTGAATGTCAGGTGCTGAGCATTGCTACCGCTTAAGTTGGTTGTAAGATTAGTCCACTCGCCGTTATTTGTCATATTGCCAGTAATATTTAGTGTCATTGTGGTATAATTCGGATAATTTCTAATCAGACCATTGTTGATAATGTTACCGTTGATATCAATCGGGCCGCTGCCTTGATATTCATTTTCTAAAGTATCCTCTACAGTGGTCGTTCCCTCAAATATGACATCCTTTACCTGGACCTCTCCCAGCAGTGTGATTCCGTCAAGAACAGTCTTGTAGAGATAGACACATTTATTTAAAAACAGGGAGCCGCCGTTGGCTACAATCGTTGCACTTCTTAAGTCGTAGGGATACGTAGCATCTTCACCGGTGAATGATAATTGATGCCCCTGAAGATCAAATTCAGCGCTGTCCAGATCGATATGGCAGTTATGAAAATGCAGATCGGAATCAGCCAGAATTGAACTGCTGGAATCCGTATCGTAGAGATAATATCCTGAAAACGGACTGCTGAATGTCAGGTGCTGAGTATTGCTACCGCTTAAGTTGGTTGTAAGATTAGTCCACTCGCCATTATTTGTTATATTACCGTCAATATTCAGCGCTAATGCAGAAAATTGGTTGGCGTCTCTGATCAAACCGTTGTTGATGATATCCCCATCGATTTGTAGTGTGAACGGATTGTAAAAATCATTCTGAAGAGTATCTTCTACAATTACGGTACCTTTAAATACCACACCTGAATTAACTGCCGCGATACCTGTTAAAGTAATATTATTACTTACAGTTGAATTAATAAGGCAGGCGTTATGTGAATAAGCACCGTCATACCATGTGCCATTCATATATAATTCACCATTATCTCCGATAATATTGGCCTTTTCAATATAACCATTCTTTATCGATAATTTATTGCCCTGTAACCTTAACTCATCATTATTCAGATCAACATAAGTGTTGTTAAAGCTTAAGTCCGAATCTATAACGAGCGTATCGGCTGAATTTTCACTAATGAAATTGCCGCCTGAGAATTCACTGGTAGCAGACAGGTGTTGAGCAACCGCTCCATTGAAATACGTGAATGAGTTTTTCCATGTACCGTTATTTGTTATATCACCGCTAACCTTTAACGTTAAGTGATAAGTGCCGTCGTAGGAATTTTCTATGGTCCCATTGTTAACGATTTCACTATTAACATGCAATACCGATCCCTGGTAATCTCTGAGTATTGCTCCCGAATTGACTGTCAATTTACCGCATGATGTGAACGTTGCAGGTGGCTTAATATCTACCGTCACCAATCCGTTGATTATAACCGTATCCGTCGAACTCGGTACAACATCACCGACCCATACATATTTATTGTTCCAGGTTCGATCTCCGGTTGTACCCGAATTCGATTCGATGACGGCAGCGTTTGAAGAGACAAATGATAAGAACACAATTCCAAAAACTACATTGAAAAAAATAAATCGTTTCATAGTCATGATTCCTTTTAACATTGAAAGTTAACATTGATGGTTTCGTAAAAATTCCTCTCGCAAAGACGCAAAGACCGCTAAGTTCTTTATAAAAATTAAGTTAGGGCGAATTCTCATAATCTATTGTTTTTTAACAATTTTTTGGTGTCTTAGTGACTTTGTGGCTACTTTTTACGATTGTATCAACATTCAGCATATTATCAGGTATAGATTCTAACTCTTTATACTTTAAAATATTATTTTCAATCCCGCTTCTCGGCCAACTCAAATTTAACAATTAAGTTTAATGAATCTAAAAAGAAAATAATATTAACCAAGTCACAAAATAATATGCTTTACACTCCAAGTATCATGGAATCTTAATCGTCAAAAATAATCTACAGAAGATCACTTCCACAGTTAGCTTTAGAGAGCTATTGAATTGCGAAATTCTCAGTGAATCAATACCATTTGCCTAATCTTTGTGAAATCACCTGCAATAATTTGATAAATATAAATACCGCTCGAAACCGGTTCTCCTGATTCGCTTCTTGCATTCCAGACAACGCTGTAATATCCGGCGTCTTGCTTTTGATTTACAAGAGTTCTGACGCGTTGACCTAGTATATTGTGTACAACTAATTTTACATCAGATTGAACAGGCAACTGATATTTTATTACAGTATGAGGATTGAAAGGATTCGGGTAGTTTTGAAATAAACCAAATTCATGCGGAATCTGATTTAATTCCATTAAGCTCACAATTGGACCGATCCGGATAAAGCCATTATTCAGAATAAGGGCTGGGGTTCCTTCATTAAAGAAATTGTTTTCCACATTGGTAAAGGAAAATGGCGACCCGCCATTTCGGAGAGGTTCCACGCGAATATATAATAGAACCCCTGATCCGCTTAAGGGTACGGTTCCGGCAGCCGCGAGCGTTACCTGTCCGGAGTCCGCATTATTCAATGCGGGCAGTCCGAATGATTCTCCAATTGTCCCGCTGATAACCACATCATTTACCCGCAGCAGCGCCGCATCGAAGCTAATTTGGAACTGATAAGAAAGTACACCCTCATCTGTTAGGTTGCTATCTACATAAATCGGGATATTAATGCATTCTCCTGAAACAGCCGTAGTGTCGGGGATTCGCAGTCCAATAGGATCAGCGGAAAGGGACGTCACTCGCGCAATAATGAATATCAAATATATAAACGATACGTTTTTTATATTCATATTTTAGCCTGTTTAATTCATAAATC
>JAGLWX010000087.1 GCA_023133185.1 Fidelibacterota bacterium | reverse complement strand
TTAACAAAATATAGATATTAAAATAGACGAAATAAATCAAAATTTACACCTTCCCTTATTATCTTTATTTTTATATTAAACATTACTTTGTGTCTTGGTGTCTTAGTGGCTATGAATAATTCAGGTTAGGTTTCTTCTTGTTTAGAGTGGGTAATTTTGTAACCCGTTGTCTGTGGCCCGTAGTCAATAAAACAACCATGGCGTATTCATAGGTCGTTATTTATTGCAAAACACGTCCGCTTTATTTATCATGTTTCCCAACACCTGTCTGCGTCCGGCGGCTACCGGACAGGCAGATCTGTTCCATCCTTTGGTTCCTTTCTATTCCCGATTCATTGGGATTATAGTCTGTTACTCCAATATACCGGCAATCTTTTGCTGATTTAATATACATAATTTATTGCACCATTTTTGAACTCAAAGAATCATTGTCCACCGACCACGGATTGCAGACCACGGACCTATCCACTCGATTCAAGAAAGAGCCTGGATTTTTTCTACCCACTGAATTTGAGAAGGAACTATATTTTAAATGTTATTAGTCTTTCCAACAAATAAGATCCTACTTCACATAAGCCATTTTGATTACCCTGGTGAAATCCCCGGCATGAAACAGCGCCAGATAAATACCCGTGCTAACCAATTTACCTGAATTTGTTTTGCCGGACCAATGAACATTATACCATCCGGGAGCATACATCCCATCGACCAGGGTCAGAATCTCGCGCCCCATGATATCATAGATCACGAGTCGAACATTTGTGACTTCAGGTACTGCAAAACGGAGGGTAGTTGTTGGATTAAATGGGTTAGGAAAATTCTGGTTCAGTGCATAAGCATAGGGCCGTGATAGAGTTGCTTCAATACCGACCTGATCGCCTACAGTAAAATGCCAGACTTCGTTACTCCAGGTAGTATCAGTGGTGTCCGTAGCAAAAACGCTCCAACTGATGCAGACATCACGGGGTACTGCAATGTCCAGAATATTGAGGTTGATATAACTGGTGTCGCAGTCGGTGACATACTCGAAATTCTCTCCTCTCAGAAAAATTCCATAGCTGAGCGAATCACGATCAGCATCGATTGCAATCTCCCACTGAAAAACCATAACCGTATCAGAATTATTGATCGTAGAATCTGCCGGAGCAATCAAACTGAATGCTGACGGCGGGTCATTCACCGGACACACGTCCAAACTAAATTCGGTGGAATCTCTAAATTCGCCATCATCCACAATTACATGGATATTGGTCGCTCCGAACCAGTTCAAAACCGGCATGAGAGTAAGAAGTGAATCATTGCTTATTTCTACTATTACTGCACTGGTATCACTAAACGCAGTAAAGGTTAAGTTTTCACTATCGATATCCTCAGCCGTGAGCATTAGAGTGAGAGAATCGTCCTCTAACATGTTTGTGTCGGGCATACAAACTATCAGCGGTGGATCATTTACCGCTTTAATTGTAACAATAACATCCATCGTATCAGTAAGTTCGCCATCTGAAACGATAACCCGGAAAGTAGTATCCAGCGTACCTTCAAGCGGAATACCATTGACGCTATCTGCATCGGCAATAAGCCAGGCAGGCAAATCCTCAAAGCTAAAACTAAGGGTCGAGTCTTCAGGGTCGATAGCTGTTGCAGTATAAGTAAAAAGAATATCTTCAATCGCTGATACGCTATCAGGAGAGGTAATTTCGGGTGGATCATTAACCGGTGTAACGGTGATGCTTACATCTAAGGTATCGAACAACACTCCGTCATAAGCAAGCGCTTGAAAGGAACCTTCCAATATACCCTCCGTCGGAATACCAAAAACGGAATCGGCATCTGCTGATAACCAAGCAGACAAATCCGTAAAAGTAAAAGTAATCGGCATACCTTCCGGGTCTGTAGCCGTGGCATGATAGACAAAATATTCATCCTCTACCGCATTAGCGTTGTTTGAAGAGCTTATCACCGGCGGGTCATTAACCGATTCAATCACTAGGGTAAACGGAATTAGAATCTCAGCTTCATCAGGGTCATTGCTTATAATTTGTAAGCTTACAGTATAAGTGCCGGCAGTTAAGTCCCCGGCATTAAAACTCAAATCAATAATCAAACTATCACCGGGTAAAATCTCCTCAGATGTGCAATTAATATCCAGCCAGGTCGGGGAAATAGTCAGAGTGTCACCGCTTACAAATGCCAGGTTGAATAGCAGAAGATCGATTCCAGTATTGTAGATTATTAATGACTGAGTGTCAGATTCACCGAGCTCAAGCATCTGCCGGACAGAATCCTGAGACAAATCAATATCCGGTAATGCCTGCCTGCCAGTGATTCCACCATTCTGCGTTCGTGCCAGGGGGACGCCTTCATTTAACAATAAGTTGTCAAATTTTACCCAGCCGTTTTCACCTATGTAATATTCATCGGTGATCTGAAATTTGAGCATTAGCACCGTGCCACCGGCTGAAAACCCGGCAGCGCCGGCGCCTGCTAATTGAATAATATTATCCAGGGTAGTATGAGAGAATGTCCAGCCCTCCGAAAATGTTCCGGCAGTTACAATTTCTATGAACTCCAACTCGGGCGATTTATAGCTGAATGTTGCTTCGATAGCATTTACCAATTGCCCGGATGGCAGATCATCAATAAAAACCGGCAGTAGAAAGGTCAAACCGATGGGTCCGGTAGTATCCGGTATAGTTATCCAGGTATCGTAAATCTGAATATTTGAAGTCGAACGTGAAGTGCCGAAAGAATCAGCGACGGTGACATAGACCGTGCCGCTATGAAGCGCAGTAAATAAACCGGTGGAGTCAATCGTCGCTATAATGCTGTTCGATGTTGTATAGCTATAAGGCGGAATGCCCCCGGTACCTGAAAAGCGTAAAGTATCACCGGCAGTAAGAGGAGAGGAAGAAGAGGGAGTAATCCCCAGGCTGGGCGGGCTGAGAATTGAGAAATAACCGTTATCCAAACCGGCAGGGATATCCTCATTAAAAATTACATCATTGAAATTAATGTAAGTTCCACCGGTATTTTCGGGGGATACGGCAAATCGAACAATCATCAGTGTACCGTTTCCGGATATTGGAGTAGTTCCGGCAAAGGCAAAGTCGGTTCTGTTTAAGGTTGTGTTTATTGCTACTTCCGGAAAGGATTCCAGCAGGGTCCCGGTTTGAATGACTTCAATTGCAGTAATCCGGTCAGAATAATGGCTTAGATAAAACTGTCCGGAATATATATCTATGTCAGACAATTCTCGATATGTGATCGGAATATCAATAGTGTCACCCTGCCAGGCGCTGGTATCCGGCAGACTCAATGTTAGATTCAGTACTTCAATATATCCGGTAGTGGTATCGGCTAATCCTACTGAATCGCTAATACCGACCAGCGTAAATCCCCGATCAAGCGCTTTTAACAAGCCGTTGTCGCTGATCGATGCGACATTTTCATCGCTAACCGACCATTGATACGGAGCCGTTCCATCACCGCTTACCGTAAATTGCAATGAATCACCCACCAGCATGGTTTTGCTGTCCGGACTGATATTGATTGCCGCCACGACCGGATTACTTATACTTATATACCCATTATCAAAAATAATTTCCGGGCTGCCTTCATTGAAATAGTTGTTTTCCGTTCCATTAAAATTGATGTAGGTGCCGCCGCTGGAAAGCATTTCAAAGCGGATATAGAATAAAATACCCGTTCCCGTTAACGGTGAGCTCCCGGCGCCGGCAAGTGTTACCAATCCCGGCACGGATGTATTTATTGTAGGGTCGCCAAAGGATTCTGTGAGAGTTCCGGCAGAATACGCCGATACTCCCTGCATTCTACTTGCATAGAATTGAAATTGCAGACGGTAGGAATAAATGTTTTCACCGGTCAGGCTGGAGTCCGCATAAACCGGAATATCAATGAAATCGCCAACTGTGGCGGTGCTGTCGGGAACACGGAGTCCGATCGGCTCACCAAACAGACTAGCGCCAAATAGAAGCAGGGGGAGAACTATTTTCCAAAGATTTATTTTTTTCATAAGATATTGCCTTCTGAATAGGTTGTCATAATTACCCGTATCTCTCCAATGCTCTATTTCACAAGGGTAATTTTTTGGACTTTGACAAAATCTTTAGCTACAAGTCTCACAAAGTATATTCCACTTTTTACCGGGGCGCCATATTTATTTAAACCGTGCCAGACTACAGAATATCTGCCGGCGCTTTTTGATCCATCAAATAATACGCAGGTTTCCTGACCCAGCATGTTATAAACGGAAAGCCGGCATTTCTCGGCGTTTTCCGGCAATTCATAAACGAGAGTGGTGCTGGGATTGAAAGGATTCGGATAAGCCGGTTTTAAAGTGTATTTCGTAGGAACACCCAATATTTTAATTTCGCTGGATTGAGCGCTTTCAGTCAGGTCGGTTTCATTCGCCAGAAATCGAGTAATTATTAAAGGAGAATTAAGTTCGCCGCTTACATTTTTTCGGACAGCAAGCGTAATGTTGGCAATAATACCATCGCTCGCCAGGGGCTCCGTACCGGCTGCCGCCAATCGAATTTCGCCTGATGATTCGTCAATATGCGTCAAAACCTGCATTGCAGCAAGTTTCTTCGTCGTGATTATTTCAGTTGCCGTCAACAATTCCGGATCATACTTTATTACGATCTGCATAGCCGACATAGCTCCTGTACCGTTAAGGCTCACCGGCGCTGTTATGGTCTCGCCAGGGTCTACTGTCAGGTCGGGGAGACTCAGGCTTATATCTGAAAGCAGCTGCCGGTTTCCTGATATTTTATATAGCTCTTCCGCCGGGAATCCCTGGATAAGACCCACGGCATATTGAAGAATGTAAGATGCGTCAAAAGCGGTCACCGAGCCATTGCCGCTGACATCCGCCACCAGCAGTTGTACTTCATTTAAACTGAGTGAACTGACCGAGTATTGCAAAATTAAAGCCGCATCGTAGGCTTGCACGCTGCCGTTTAAACTAACATCGCCTGTTATCGGATTATGTGAGTTATCAGATAGCCAGGGGGTGAAATCCACACCGTCTGAAACCTTATCACCTGTACCTAAAGGATTATCGGCATGTTCCGGACCGGAATTGTCGCCCCACCAATTGTTCTGGGCATTAATTGTATATGTGCCGTTATCGTTTTTGACGGCGTAGTAATAATTGTCATTAAAATCGCAATAACTAATGACCGGGTTGGAAGTGACTGATGTAATGATACCGTTACTATTGTTGGTAAAAGAGCAATACTCTATGGTGGGACTGGCGCTGTTGGTTTTCACAACACCATGATAACTGTTATATCCTCCATATCTGAAAATACAGTGTTTCAACTTAGAATAGGGCGCCAGTGAATAATTTCCAAATGTAATTCCATACCAGTTGTACCAATAGCTCGGTGTTGAATAGGAACTGTCGGCATTGGTATCACCGCCATAAAAGTCATCCTTATAACTGGTAAAAACGATATTGCTGTCGCTGGTGGCGCCGCCCAGGGCAAGCAAGCCTTTGTTAACAGTAATAGACCCGCCGCTATAAAATTTGCATATTACTCCCGGCGATATCGTCAGGACCGCGCCTGTTCCAACTGTAAAATTATTAAATAAATAGGGGATATTATTGATACCGGCAAAATTGCGTTTCGTCAGGGTGAAATCCTGCGACAGGGTTTCATTAATAATCTCAATTCCCCGATGTGTCGTGCCGGAAATTGTGTTGTTTTCGGTAACAGAAGGATAAGAGAGAATCGAAGCCCTTATTGGCGTTTTGGTAAGGTCTTTGAAATGACAGTCTTTAATTACCGGCGCAGAAACGCCATTCAATTCCAGACCATAAGTTTGATACTCAAACAAAGTATTGTTTACTGTGGGTGAAGCGCTGTTCAAGTCCAGCCCGTAAGATTTATGTTTAATAATACAGTGATTTATCTGGCTGGCGTCATCGCTGCTGTTTGTAAAATAGAATCCATAGGTATAAGAGCCACTGCCTGTATCTCCATTTTGTTCCGTATCTTCAGGATTGCCGTACATGTCATCACTCAAGCGCGTTAAAATGACCGGTTCTTCCGCTGTCCCATTCACTTGGATATTTCCATTGACATAGAACCCGTAATTTTTAAAAACCGTACCAGCGGGAATAGTTATTGTTGTACCGGAATTAATGGTTAGTTTTTCTTTAAGGACATAGGTGATATTTTCATACCCGGCAAAACTCCTCTGTGAAATTGTATCGGATTGAGATAAGGTTTCACTTTCAATATCGATCGCAATCCTGCCAACATTCTGGATGGTGTTATTGGAAAAAGTAGGGCTGGCGAATATATTCATGGTAATTGGCGCATTGTAAACATTAATTATTTCATTATTTTGAATGGTGGGACTGGAAGAGTTATAAATACCAAAAGCGTAGCTGTAGTAGTATGTCACATTATAAATCCCGCAATTCTGAATCGTCGGGTTCGC
>JAGLWX010000086.1 GCA_023133185.1 Fidelibacterota bacterium | reverse complement strand
GGGCTTTCAATCCGAATAAGCCATTGTTTTTTCCGGAGAATGTTACGTACTGTGTTCCCGGTAAGGACAGGGCGACGTTACCGGCTTCGACTTTTTGAACGATGTCGTCTTCCTCGCCGGTATAAATGATCTTTAGTGCGTTTTCGAAATCGAAGTCCCGTTCACTGTCCTGGTCAACCAGAATACTGATTTTGTCACCGATCTTGCCTTCAATATTGAGCTGCTGTTTTTGATCGACAATAAACGTGGTGGATTGCCCCTCGCGATAACCGCTGCGCACCTGTGACCGTTTCTGGTTCTGCAAACGACCGTTGATGTTGACATTTCCCGAAACCCTCAATGATACTCGTTGTCCGGCAATATCCGCTCCGATCAGTTCGATCTTTTCAGAGCGCACGGCAGTTTTTTCTTCCGAGAAACCCTTCCGGCAGATGTTGCTTAACTGAGTTTGAAGGTAGTTATGTGTTTTTAACCTGTAAAATGTTTCCAGAGAGACGCCCCGGGGCGACACAAGGTACGACCCTTCGAATTGATCGCTGAAGATAAGATTTTTACCAGTATAATCGATATCCTTCTCGGATTTTACGCCCCTTAAGGCAACGGTGAGTATATTTGTATTTAGCTGTTGATAATTTGGAGACATGAACGACAACCCCCGCGGGCGGTCAATGCTGATAGAACTTAATCGGTGAGTTATCCAATCCACCTGAATGGGAAACACCACACCCTGCGCTTCAGAAACCTCTTCCTGAGCGTATAATGAATAGAATGATGCCGATAAAATCAGCAGATATATAAATTTCCTGATACGATGTATTGTCGTCACCCTGTATGTTTCACTTAATATGGTTTATTGTTATTTAAAACGGATGTAACAAATTGTTCGGGTGACACCTCAACTGTTTGTGATTATTGATGCAAACTGGCTTTGCAGCGATTTATACAGACGATTGAATGCCCGACCTCTGTGACTGATGGCATTCTTTTCGTCGTGGTCTAATTCGGCAAAGGTTTTACCTTTTTCCGGAATGTAAAAGATGGGATCATACCCAAAACCGCCGGAGCCGCGGCGTTCGGTAATGATCGTTCCTTCAATGACGCCTTCTTCGGCAATTACCATGTCGGGTTGATAAAATACAGCGACCGTCCGGAAACGCGCTGTCCGTTTTTCTTCAGGAAGGGGCAGAATTTCCCGGATGAGTTTTTCAACATTGTCGTCATAACTGGCGTTTTCTCCCGCAAATCGTGAAGAATAAACTCCCGGGTTGCCGCTTAAGGCGTCAACCTCGAGACCGGTGTCATCGGAAATAGTGGGCAATCCTGTGAATTCTGCTAACATAGACGCTTTTTTTAATGCGTTGTCGTAAAGGGTGTTCCCATCTTCGATCACTTCGGGGGCATTTGGGAATTTGTCGAGTGTAATAAGTTCTATACCCGGTAACTGAAAGATGTTACGGATTTCTTTAATCTTATCTTGATTGTTTGACGAAATAAGTATTTTCATGGCTTTATTGGAAAGTGTAAATAATCGTTCAATTAAAAATGCCAAAAATGTTAGAGAAAAATCACGTCAATGTCAAGCGAATTGACGTGATCGTCTGACGGAAATCACAGATATTTGGATTTAATTTTGTGCTGCGATCAGTAAATTAGCGGTGTCGTATAGATACCGCTCCGGCAGTTTCTATGTCTTGTTTGGCAACTTCACCATAATAAACGATGGAAGACGCCCCGTAAGCAGTTCCGGATAATGTCCCTCCGTTCATGGTGAGTTCGACCCGGCTGGCTCCTGATAAACGCAGGGTTGCATTGACAATCTTTGAGCGCCGGAGATTGACGTGAGAAGCGCCGTCACAAACCATATCAAGGTCATTAATTGAAGAATTTCTGCCTTTTATTTCAGCGGCTCCGGTGGTTTTTATATTGAGATGATCGCAGCTAAAGTCTTCGAATGAGATGGAAGATCCTTCAACAATTTCAATTGATTTTAGTTGAGGCATTACTATCTCGGCGCGAAACATACCGCGGCGGGAATGCCAATTGATATTGCTGTCGATTATTAATTCTTTGGAATAATGTTCAACTAATATCCTGTCAGAGAGCTCTTCGGGATAATATAAGATTACGGAATAATCGTCGCCCTGTTCAATGTCAATGCTCCAGTGTCCATAAACTTTTAGGGAATTAAAGTCCTTGTAAGAAAATACTTGCTGTACGAATTCCTCATCGGAAAATGCGGGCGCTTCACAGGAGGCATTATGGAGCATTATTCTGGTAGTAATAATCATTCCGGTGATGAATACTGCAATAACGATCAGGGTAATGAGTAAAATTTTGTTGCTGGTTTTCATATGTGTCTCCAAACTGTTATTGTTTGTTGTAAAACGTTTTTAATTCATTAAAATCGATATTTAATAAATCCATCATTTTGAACACCTGGGGCAGTTGGGTATTAATGAATTCTTTCCGTTTTAGTGTTCTGGTGATTTCTTTGGCGCCGTCAGAAATAAAATAGCCGATACCCCTACGGTTATATATAATGCCTTTTTCCTGAAGATACGCATAGGTCCGCATAACGGTATTGGGATTTACTTCTATCGTTACCGCCATTTCGCGAACCGATGG
>JAGLWX010000085.1 GCA_023133185.1 Fidelibacterota bacterium | reverse complement strand
TAGATTGCCTGATCTTTCTGAAATTCCATATTAAACCTCCGTTTCGCCGAGCCGCAGGTAACTTAAAATCCAGAAATATGGAGCGATGCAAATCCAGAATATATATTTGAATATTGTAGCAAGATTGTTACCGAGGTGTTCAAAAGAGACCATGTCGTTAAACATAAATTCATCGATAAATCTCATGCCGTGGAAAAAATCCCGGTAAACAATACGCACTACCAGAAAGGTAATTATACTCAATACAACGGTAATTGCGAACTGGGAAAAGAGTGTTTTCATAAACGGATGTTTTTTGAAATACAGTCCACCGAAAAGGAACATTGATTGTGTCACAAGATAAATGGCGACACTGAGTAGAATCTCTCTATTGAAAGGGTTAAACACCGGAAAACTCCAGCCGGTAAATATCGCAGCGATACCGGAAGATGTGACCGTTAGGAGATAGTAGAGTAAAATGCTTGCAGGCACATAGCCGATTGTTGTCAGAAGTAGTTTGCTGACCATTTTTTCAAAAATAGAGGCAGGTAACATAAAAAATGAAGTGTTTTTCTGGGAATGATGAATTTCAGAAAATGCCGAGCTGCTTAGTATAAAACCGCCGATAAACAGGAGCGCCGGATATATACCAAGATGAAAATCAGGGCTTGTACTGCCCCGGGAAAAGAATATTGGCGGCAATGTAATGACGAAGTAAAGAGCCGCGACTGCGCCGGCGCTGATCAGCATTGTGCGATAATTTCTCAACAGATCATTTCGAAGAAGCAGGACAAATCGTTTGGAATTAAAAAAGTGATTTGTTTTCATTTATGCCTCCCGGGTGAATAGTTCACCCATGCGTTGCCGGTTGTTAATGACGGCGTTGAAAAGTAATTCGATATCCAGATTGCTTTCGGATTCTCCGCGATTTTCATCGATGACAACATATCCGCCAAGGGTTTTCTCGGAGTATAAGACGTCATCTTTGCCCGGTTCGGTCTTTTGCAGTCTTACCGCAAGTTTTCGTGAGATATCGTCGATCGATTGATTGAAGATAACGTTTCCGTCATCCAGTATTACAATAGGGTCGATTAAATTTCCAATATCGCGCACCTGGTGGGTGGAAATGATAATGATCCTGTCTTCGCTCAGTGATGCGGCAAGCAGTTTTCTGAACTGGCTTTTGCTGGGAATGTCCAAGCCGTTGGTTGGCTCATCCAGGATCAACAGCCTGCAATTTGTAGCCAGTCCGAACGCCACAAGGAATTTTTTCTTCTGTCCGTAGGATAGAGATGTCAGCCGGTCATTCCGGGGCAGATCAAAAGTTTTGATATACTGACCGAATGACTGATGATCAAACCTTGGATAAAAAGGCGCATATAGTTTTAGATATTCACTGATTTTCAGTGGAGGCGTGTAAATTTCCTCCGGGATAAAGTATATTTCCTGCAACATTTCAGGTACTCGTTTGGATGGTGTAAAGGCAAGCACCGAGCATGTGCCTTGTTGGGGAAACAATAGTCCGCAGATGATTTTCAACAGCGTTGTTTTTCCGGCGCCGTTTTTGCCTAAAAGACCGTAAATATTTCCATCGGATATTTTCAGGTTTAGTCCTCTGAAAAGAGGCGGCTTGTTTTTGTAAGCAAAGGTCAAATCTGTCATTTTAATCATTTTTCGCTCCGTTTTAGTGTATTAATTACCTAATACACTAATAATGTATTGAGGTTGAAATTAAATGTCAAGTGTTTTTTGAAATCAGGCGGAAAAAGTTTTTATTATGAGAATATCTTATTCAAGAATTAATGTAACTCAGCCATATAAAATTAGTAAGGTTTATTCGGGTTCTGGAGTTCGGTTGCGGAACGGCGCTTAATCACGGTTGCAGAAAAACATTAACCATCGCCTGTCCCCTCGGGGAATTTATTCGGTGGATAAAACGGCTTTTACCTGTCTTCCCGACTTTAGTCGGCGTAATCACCGAATAAATTCGATTTGTGTTTCCGGGGACTTCAAATCCACTCAATAAATTCCCCAACGGGATAGAGAGTGGTTAATGTTTATATTTTCGTCTCGGGGTTGTGATGTAGAAGGCTACAAAGTAAAACCTTCTTGCCAAAGGAAAATTATAAAACCTGACATATTTGCGGCTGAGTAGTTACGAATTAATGGAACTCAGCCGCAAACATTAACCACTTCCTATACCCTTATACTCCTATATCCTTATACCCCTATGCCCCCATATCTCCATACCCTTGCTCACTTTAACTAAAAGTAAATGACGAATTAAATTGTGTTTGGATAATTAGGTGCGCCTAACTAAATTAGGGGTGTTTAGTAGTGAGGATGATATGGTGAAGCAATTACTCTCTGAAAGTCAACAGGATTATCTGAAAATCGTGCTCGACCTGATAAATGAAAAAAAGGTGGCGAGAACGAAAGAGATTGCGCATCGTAAGGGCGTAAGCATGCCCTCGGTAACAGAGGCAATGCAAAAATTATCGCAGGAAGATTATGTTCAATATTCTGCCAGGGAATTTATCGAACTAACGCCAAAAGGCGAAGAAGCAGCTCACCGGTTGACCAGTAAATATGCCTTTTTGAAGCATTTTCTTGTGGATGCGCTCGGCATTAAGGATGAAATCGCCGACAAAGACGCCTGCAAACTAGAACACTATCTCGACAAATCTACACTCGACCGCTTTATTCTGCTTTACCAGTTTCTAACTGAATGTCCGAAAAGCGATAAACGCACGATTAACTTATTCAAGGAATGCATCAAAGCAGCAGAGGGGGATTTTTTGTGTGATTCTGACTGCAAGTCCTGTTTTATTTCAAGCAATTTTCCTCATCGCTATGGTGAAAAAACAGTTCACACGCTTTTATCAAAACTGAAGCGTGGACAAAAAGGGCGAGTAATTATGCTGGGTCCGGATTCTGAAATACGGCTTTCATTAATCGATAAAGGTCTTTTGCCGGGTAGTGAGTTCCATGTCGAAGAAATCGGCGGTGCAGGCAGACCTTTTGTCGTTCAGACCGATGGTTGCCTGATCGAATTGGATAAGGCGGCGGCAAAAATGATCGAAGTGGCTATTGAGCAACCGGAATAATGGATTGGATTTAAATTGAAAACAAAACAGTCAGATGACCGTGTAAAACTTCTGTCCGAGCTGGAAACCGGGGGTCGTTTCAAAATAATTAAGATAAATGCCAGGGGCGAAATCCGCCGACGTTTGTTGGATATTGGATTTATTAAAAACCAGAAGGGCAAAATCATTCGGGAGGCACTGCTGAGAGATCCTATAGAAATTGAGATCAAGGGAACAATGGTTTCCCTGCGCCGGTCCGAAGCCAGACTAATTGCTATTATGGAGCAGGATTGAATATTCCAGGCGATCAGATGCAACGGCGGATGAGACGGCGTTTTGGACGCCGGAAACCTGCATCCGACCAAAATATTATTCGCATTGCGCTGGCTGGTAATCCTAATTCCGGGAAGACCAGTATTTTCAATGCCCTGACCGGGCAACGACAGCATATCGGCAACTATCCCGGCGTTACAGTCGAGAAAAAGTCCGCTATTATTAGTGTTGATGAAAACCTTATAGAATTCATCGATCTGCCGGGCACCTACAGTCTCAGCGCTTATTCTCTCGAGGAGGTTGTCTCACGGGATTTTGTACTGCATGAAAAACCCGATGTTATTATTGACATTCTGGATTCGACAAATTTAGAACGACATTTGTATCTTCTTCTTCAATTCCAGGAACTTGGCGTGCCGATCGTTGGCGCTCTGAACATGACTGACGAAGCCGACGCTAAAGGCATTAAAATCGATGGTGAAATGCTGGGAGCAATTCTGGGAATTCCATTTGTGAAAACTGTTGGCAGTACCGGCTTTGGGATTGACCGGCTTTTAGATATAGCTATCAAGGTAGCCGAAAAGAAAATCGAATCAAACAAGCGTCACCTGAATTATGGTAAAAGAGTTGAATTAGCACATAATGCCCTGATAGAGACATTGATAATGGACGACTCTTTTGAATCCCGGTATTCAATGCACTGGATCGCAATTAAGCTGTTAGAAAAAGACCGTGATGCAATCGAAAAAATTAAAAAGGAACATCAGTTTTCCGACCAGGTATTGCAGATTGCCGGCGAGTCGCAGGGGCGGCTGGAAAAACAGTTTGCGGAAGATTGCGAAGTCATTATTGGCGAACAACGATATGCGTATATTCACGGTGCTATAAAAGAGACGGTATCCCTGCCCGGTCACAGCACCGGAATAGACTTTACGGAAAAGATTGATCGCATTGTTTTAAACCGGTTTTTTGGGATTCCCATATTTTTGGGTATAATGTTTGTCATTTATCAGCTGACATTCAGCCTTGGCAATCCATTAGCCGACGGTATTTCGATATTTTTTACACGGGTGTCGCTCTTTTTAACCAGGGTTTTACCGGACGGACCATTACAAGAACTATTGACCAATGGCGTCATTAATGGCGTTGGCGGCGTGCTGACCTTTTTACCCATTATATTGCTGTTATTCCTGGGACTATCATTTCTCGAGGATACCGGTTACATGTCGAGGGCGGCATTCGTTATGGATAAAGTATTTCACATGTTCGGTCTGCACGGTCGCAGTTTCATTCCCTTTATGATTTCTACCGGTTGTGCCGTGCCGGGCATCATGAGCGCCAGGGTGCTTGCCAACCGAAAAGATCGAATTGTGACGATTATGGTGTCGCCGCTAATGATGTGTGGCGCCAAAGCTCCGGTTGTCGCCATGCTTGTAGCGGCTTTTTTCCCCGACAATGCCACCCTGATTTTCTGGAGCATCTGGCTGTTTGGATGGCTTACGGCATTTATAATCGCTTTGATTTTCAGAAAAACTCTTTTAAAAGGAGAACAAACGCCCTTTGTCATGGAACTGCCGCCCTATCGCCGACCTCTGTTAAAAAGCGTTATTCTTCACATGTGGGAAAAATCCTCGGAATATATAAAGAAAGCCGGAACCGTTATCCTGGCGGCGTCCATTGTCGTCTGGTTTCTATTGAGTTATCCCAAAGCGCCGCAGATCGCAATCCGGGATTCCGGTGGAACTGAATTTGTCAGCTCCAAAACCGATATCACCTACAGTATCGGCGGACGGCTGGGCAAGGGCATTGAGCCGGTAATTAAATGGGCTGGATTTGACTGGAAAATCGGCGTCAGTCTGATTGCCGGCGTTGCCGCAAAAGAGGTCATCATCTCCACTATGGGAATATTGTACGGGATTGATGAAGACATTTCAGCGCAGCAGTCTCATGTGGATTTTATGGTTAAAGATAAGCTGAAGAGTGATCCTAATTATTCACCGTTAATGGCGCTTGCCCTGATGATATTTATAATGGTTTATATTCCCTGCCTGGCAACGTTAGCCATGGTTAAAAAGGAATTGGGGTCTTGGAAATGGCCGTTTTTACAAGCCGGTTATACACTGCTGCTGGCATTTATTATGGCTGTTGGAATTTTCCAGCTGGGCAGTTTGCTGGGATTCGGAGGGTAGATGCTCTGGCAATATATTATCGTCGGGATATTTGTAATTGCGAGCGCTGTGGGCTTGTTCCTTAAATTCCGCAAGAGCATAAAAAAACCACAATCGGTATGTAATAGCTGTATGATGAAGGATCGGTGTTTGGCGGACCTTGATTTTGCCGATAATGAGTCAGATGACTTTCCCTGTCGGGAGTAAGCTTCTGGCAGAGATCAAATTTACTTTTAAAAACCGATTTGGCTACGCTGAAAATTGGTTTCAGATTCTTTGCCAACAATAGCATTTTTTCTAGTTGCAGGGCTCTTGCTCTGCAACCGATATATAGTCCAACAGACGGTAGAGTGAGTTTGTTAATCCCCCTACGGGGAAATATTTCTATGGGGAGCGAATGTATTTACAATACTGAAACCGCTACGCGGTATCCTCGTTTGCTCGGATATATTTTGAACCATCAGCAGGCTATCGCTTTAGACCAAGGCGCCAGTCCAACCCGATTCTTCTTCACTTCCCCGATAGATCGGGGTAAACTATTATCAGAATGACAGCTTTTGTTCCGGCACATCAAAAATCAGCATGAAAAAGAATAAAGATTAACCCCCGGATTTATCCGGGGGGTGAAGGTTCGCACCAGGTCTCCGACTTTAGTCGGTACAGGTATCTCCGTAACACCGCTGCGGAATGAGAATGAATCCTGGCAGGTGTAATCGCTTGACCTCATCTGAGGAGAAAAATCTAATGCGTGCTGTCACTTAACTCAAGCCGGTAAGGAAATTGTGCGGAATTGAGTATTTGTCAGACCGGCTTAAGTCAAGTGGTAAAGATTGACCCCCCAGTTTCAACCAATTTAACCAATAAACCAATTTGGCTACGCTGAAAATTGGTTTCTGCTTCCGGGCGCCTACTGCAGAGCAAATTCCCGAATTACAACGAAGCAAGATAATTACTGCCTTAGCGGTAATTATTGCTGTATTTCTCTATATCCTGAAATATATCAGATAATTTGCCCTGTTTTTACTCTTATTCCAGTAAATATTCTTGAACATCGCTGATTTGTGCTTGACCGGCAAGATTGTACGCATTATATTACCGCTATATGAGGAAATTACCATGAACAAGATCGATAATATTGGAAGCATAATCCGGTTTCATAGAAGAAAAGCCGGGCTCACCCAGAAGCAGTTGGCAACTCTTGCGGGCGTCGGAAAGTCTGCCGTCTTCGACATTGAGAAAGAAAAAATTACTATCAGACTTAATACTCTGACGGCAATTCTCTCCGTACTAAACATAAGCCTGGAGCCGGAGAGTCCATTAATGGAGCAATGGAATATGGAGAAACAGCTACCTTGAGATCAGCCAATATTTTCATGCATGCTAAACTTGCCGGTGTACTTGAGGAGCTTGAGCCGGGCAAACATTACCGTTTTATATACTCAAACGGATATAAGGACGAGCCTATATCCTTGACTATGCCTACTGATACTCATACTTATGAATTTAATCGATTCCCCCCCTTTTTTGACGGACTTCTACCGGAAGGAATCATGCTGGACGGACTTCTGCGGCAACAAAAAATTGATAAATCGGATTTCTTCTCCCAGCTTCTGGCTGTTGGTCAGGAACTCGTCGGTGCGGTGACAGTGGAAGAAATCTTGTGAATCTCTGCCCCATAACATATGAATCATGCGGTGATAATCGATATGCAATCAAAGGCATAAAGAAATTCTCAAGGCGTTTAACGACACTGAATGACTTCCCCTACTCCGCCGGTGAGCAGCGGACAGAAGCCGCTTTGCGTGCAAGCAAGATGTCAGTACAAGGAATCCAGCCTAAATTGAGTGTCAGGCTCAACCTGAAGCAGGCGTCCTTCGAGATCACAGACAAGGGTGGTCGTTATCTGATCAAACCACAGCATAACACCTATCCAGAACTTCCGGAAAATGAAGACCTCTCCATGCGTTTAGCCGAGCTCGTTGGCATTTCAGTTCCCCTGCATGGTTTAATCTACTGTAAAGATAAGACGTTTTCCTATATCATCAAACGTTTCGATCGCGAGGGTAAATCCGGGAAACTGGCTACTGAAGATTTCGCTCAACTGTCAGGCATGGACAGAGATACCAAATATAACTTCAGCATGGAAAAGCTGGTGCCGATTCTGGACATGTGCACCTTCCCTGCCGTGGAAAGAGTTCGTCTTTTCCGGCGGTGTATTTTCAATTTTCTCATAGGAAACGAAGATATGCATCTGAAGAATTTCTCTCTGATCACAAGAAACAATAAGATTGAATTGTCTCCCGCTTACGATTTTCTAAGCACCACAACAGCATTTCTGTCAATCGGTAAACAAATTGACGAAATCGAGGAAGTTGCTCTCTCCATCAAAGGGAAGAAAAGAAAACTGACGCGCAAGATATGGATAGACTATTTCGGAATGGATAGGTTACAGCTGAATTCAGCGGTTATTGCTGAGGAATTGACAAGATTCTCGAATTCATTTGATCAGTGGTATGAACTTATTAAGAAGAGCTTTCTCTCAGAAGCAACGCAAGAAATTTATACCTCGCTCATAGAACAACGGCGCCGGCTATTGAAAATTTAGTCCCTTATTAGTTATTTTCTTGTTTTTTGTAAAGAATATTTTACCGCAAAGGCGCAGAGAACGCCCCAGTGAAATATGCTTCGCATTTCTCCCAATGACATCATTGAAATTAGTCAATTATCATTTTTTCGATTTCAACAGCCTTTGAGCGTCTGCCCGCACGGATATACCGATTGATGGCTTCTTCAAAGTACTCGTTTGCTTTTGCCTTGTTTTCCAGAGCTTTTTGTTCCAATCCCGCTTCTTTAAGATACATGGCGGATTCTTCCCAGCGCCCCTCGTTTTTCAGGTCCTCCGCCAACCGGACATAGTCCGGTTTTTTATCGGCGGATGACGCTTTGTCGCCTTTTAGAGCTGATTTCAGGGTTGGTATTAACTTTTCGTATATAGCGGATTTAGCATGAATATCGTATGCTCCCATTGACAGGTACTTTTCTCTGATCTCAATTGTTAATTCGCCGGTTAGCCCGATAACCGGAATTTCCGGTTTCGTTTGTTTCATCAGTTGTAATGTTTTATAACCGTCGATACCGGGAAGGTTTTGGTCCAGAATCACCAAATCGACGTCTTCCGTTTTGAAAAGTGCG
>JAGLWX010000084.1 GCA_023133185.1 Fidelibacterota bacterium | reverse complement strand
TCTCGCAGCAAGGCTTTGTCATCGACAAGTAAAATTCTTTTTATTGCCATTGTAGATCCTTTCTAAATCAATTTAAATTTTATTGTAAAGGTTGTTCCTTTGCCAACGACGCTGTTGACATGAATTTCACCTTCATGATTTTCGACTGCTTTTTTACAAATCAGCAGTCCTAAACCGGTGCCCTGTTTGCCGACCCAGTGAGTATAATCGGGACGCCATATTCTATCCAGTTTTTCTGCGGGTATCCCAACGCCTGTATCGCTGATCTCGACGACGGCAAATCCATTTTCCCGGTAAACATGAGTGGTGAGAGTGCCCTTTCCGTCCATCGCCTTGAAAGCGTTTTCCACCAGATTTACAAATACTCTGATCAGGTCCTCTTCACTGGCGCTGATATTTATAGGACTTTCGGAATAATCTTCAATCAGTTCTACGTCGGGGTTTTTAGCTAACTGAGAGTCGGCAAAGAGATGGATTGCTTCCTTTACCAGGGCATTTAAATCCACTGTTTTTTTATGACTTTTGTCAATATCGATTGCCTGTCCGAGATGTTTGAGCTTTTCACCCAACTCTTTGAAAAAGCCCATCAGGGTTATGATTCCGCGACCTTTTTCGATACTCTCATCAACAAGCCCCAGCATTTTTTTCCGGCATTCATCCGGGGTTTTGCCATTTACAATATTAGCGCCGTCAGGTATCGCTTCGAAGCAGTTTTCCACCGCTTTCCTGAAACCCTCAATTTTTTTCTGGAGCGTATGAAGGCGCAGCATGAGTGACGCGTAATAGCTGCCTGACATATCGTGTCCGACGCTCTTCACGATCAGGCGGCTTTCTTCAATTGCCCGTTTCCGTTCTTCAGCCAGACGCTCGTTTTCAATTCGCTCCTCCTGCCAGAGAAAGCCCTTTTCGATACGCTCTAAAAAGAGGTCCGGATATTCAACAACCGCATGCTTTTGAATGAAATCTTTAGCGCCCAGCCGGAGGGAATCGACGGCATTTTCAATGGTGATTTCGCCGGTTAGCACGATCACGTAATTTCGCTGGATTAACCTGCGTTTCTCCAGTTCCGCCAGGAATTCCAGCCCGGACATAATGGGCATGCGGATATCCAGCAAAACTACCCTGAAACGCTTTACTTCAAGAAATTCCAGCCCGGATTCGGGGTTCGTGTTGTAAACAACAGACCAGTCGTTGTCTTCCAGGACTTCCTGAATACTTTTACAAAACGGTTCGCTGTCGTCGATCAGTAAAATATCTTTATAAAACATAGTCTATCTTTCTATTGGGATTTCTAATATTAAACGTACATTCGAATTATTTTCATATAAAGTTATAGAACCATCATAGTCATTGGCAACTAATTCCCGGACCACTTCCAGAGAAAATTGATACGGGCTATAGCTTTTTCCCGCCCCAAAAAGTTCATTTATGGATTTTCTGTGGATGGCAACCCCGGTAGTGTTATCTAAGCCTGCGATGTTCGTAACGAGAGTCTGACCTTCTTTTACCCGGGTTTCTATCGAAAGCGTGGAACCATAATGGCTGAATCGGAAAATCACTAGCGAGATAAGAGTAACAAGGACTTCGATAATTTCATTTGGCTCGACTACCAATTGAGGGATGTTTGGTTCATTGTCCTTGTTCCGATGCACGATAATTTTATAAGACAGTAAATCATTTGTGAGGTATAAAAGAGCTTCGTCCAGCAGCTCGCACCATGTTCGTTTTACGTGGCTAAACCCGGCTTTGGTGGAAAATTCCTGCAATATGCGGACCTCGTTGGCAACATTTTTCAGGTTTTCCCGGACTTGCTCAAATCGCTTGATTGTTGCCGCAGTGGATTCGGGCTTGTCTTTTTTGATCTTCTTCAGGTAATTACCAACACTGAGCTGGGCTTCGGTCAGCGGGTTGACAACATCGTTTGGAATGCGCATTGCCAGGGTGCCGAGTGCCGTCAGACGCTGGTTTTTCATGGTTGCGACGGCAGAATATTTCATTGTATCCAGATATTGGACGTTTTCGATGGCAACGGAAATCA
>JAGLWX010000083.1 GCA_023133185.1 Fidelibacterota bacterium | reverse complement strand
ATTGGAGAATTGGAATCCGAATCTAAATAACAGTTAAGGCGGGTGAAGATCAATATATGACCTATCCGCCTTATTCCTTTTTCAATATCTTTTGGATTGTATGCAAATATTTTGAAAACACTAACGAGGAGATTTTAATGCCCGGAAGGGGATTTGGGAATAAGGTACAGGGAGGTTTTGGACATGGCAGGCGTAGAGGCTTTGGTCAAAAAAGATATAGCCGGAATATTGGCGCTGCTAACTGTGTGACAAAAATAGTGGAATCAACTGAAACTCAAGTACAAGATTTTTCAGCAAATAATACAACAGGAACCGGGAATTTAGATAAAATGATGGCTTTTATTGAGTATGATAAATGTAATGCCTGTGCCCAATGTGTCGCGGCATGTCCGTTTACTGCCATTTCTATGGAGAGTAAGCCCATAATTAATGAAAATATCTGTAAAGGTTGTGGTATCTGTGTAAAATCGTGCCCGGTCGGAGCCATTACAATACGGAAAATTTAGGAGTAGATGAATGTTTGCTTATGGTCCGGTGCCTTCACGAAGATTGGGGAAATCGATTGGAGTCAGTCCGATTCCGGCTAAAACTTGTTCCTATTCATGTGTTTATTGTCAGTTGGGACGAACAGATCATATGCAGATTGAACGTAAAAGTTTTTCCCCAAAAGAGGATATTTTTTGCGATATTGAAAAAGTTGTTAATACTTCTCACGCCGATTTCATCACTTTTGCCGGAGATGGTGAACCAACTCTCTGTAAAGATTTGGGTTGGCTGATAGAGAATACAAAAAATGTATTTAAATTGCCGATTGCCGTAATCACTAACGGATCGCTGCTTTATCGTGAAGATGTGAGAGAGGATTTGAAAAACGCTGACGTTGTTATGCCTACTTTGGATGTGGGCAACCAGGCTCTTTTTGAGATACTTAACCGTCCGTTTAAAACAGTAACATTTGAAAAAATGCTACAGGGATTAATTGATTTCAGACAGGATTTTAGAGGGCAAATCTGGTCTGAAGTGATGTTGGTTAGTGGCATAAATGATTCAGTGAAGGAATTGAATAGTATTAAAGATGCTTTGGCAAGAACAAGACCCGATAGAGTCTATATAACGACTCCTGTAAGACCGCCGGCGGAGAACTGGGTAGAGTCTCCTGATCCGCAAAATATATTGCTTGCCGAAGAGATTTTTGAGAAAGTGGTAAGTATTACCGAACAGGAAACCGGTGATTTTGGCGTCATGGAATTTTCTAATGCTCGTGAAGCGATTCTCGAAATATCCGCCCGGCATCCGTTACGAGTAGAGCAGGCGCTGAAAATCGAGAGAAAATTCGGGGAATCGGGGATCGTTGAACAGTTAGTAAATCAATCGCTGCTTGATAAACGCAGCTATCGGAATACTGTATATGTAATGCCTAATAAAAGTAGATTATAAGCGTATTTGGATAAATGAAAAAAGAACAGGCTATTATCAAGATCAGGAAGAAAAATTGTTGTGACTATTGGATTGTTGTCTGCGATTCAGGAAGTGAAAAGAAATTTAAAGTTACCTTAACTGATGTTTATTATAATAGATTAACGGGCGGGAAGATTCTCAAAGAAGAATTGTTGGAAAATTGCTTTAATTATTTTGTTGAAAATGATATTCTTGTCAGTCTTGATAAGAGATTTTCACTACGGGAAGTTGGGAAACGCTTTCCGGATTTTGAAAAGGATATGAGTAATTTTATTGGCTTATCGTAGGGGGAGATAAAATTGGTTATTAAAATTGTTTATGACAATACGGTTTATCAGAAAGGGCTAAAAAGCGATTGGGGATTTGCCGCCGTTATAGAGGCATTTGATAAAAATATTTTATTCGATTCCGGAGCGGATGGTAAAATCTTATTGGATAATATGAGGCAAATGAATATTGATCCGAAATCGATTGATACGATATTTTTATCTCATCATCATTTTGACCATACCGGTGGACTGGCGTCGTTTTTAGGGGTTAATAGCGATGTAAAAGTATATGCGCCAAATTCGTTGCGTGGCGTGAAAAACGCGGCTAAGGTTGTGCGCGTAAAGGATTCCATCCAAATCGGGAAGCATCTATTCTCCACCGGAGAGCTGGCGGGCATTGAACAATCTCTGATCATTAAAACGGAAAACGGCTTGATCATCATTGTCGGTTGTTCACACTCGGGAATTGAAAATATTTTAGCTGCGGCGTCTCAATTTGGATGCCCCTTTGCTCTGATCGGTGGATTTCATGGATTCAATAATTTCCCGGTTTTAGCCAATTTACAGTTGATATGTCCGACTCACTGTACAAAACATATTGAAGAATTAAGGAACATATATCCATCGAAATTTACTGAAGGTGGAGCTGGCCGGATTATCGAAATATGATCAATCCATTTGTGCTAATGACAATCCTTATGAAAATCCTAAAAGATGTTGTCAAAATAAATCTTAAATTTCAATAGTATTTAGAAAATATAGAAAGGAATATTAGATGCCGGAAAATAGAATGGCGGAATTGCAGGAACAGGATAAACGAATTCAGGAAAACCTAAATGTAATTAAAAACAGATTAGTCGTTTTCAGCGGCAAGGGTGGTGTAGGTAAAAGTACAGTGGCTGTGAATTTAGCCTATACTCTTATTCAACGCAAAATGCAGATAGGGCTGCTGGATGCCGATATCACGGGTCCCAATATTCCCCAGATGGTTGGCGCAAGCGGTCAGCCGGAAATGTTCGGTGAACATCAATTATTGCCCCAGGTAAAGGATAAATTGCGAGTGATGTCGATTGCGCCGATGATTCCCCAGGACCAGCCGGTGATCTGGAGAGGTCCTTTACGTTCCGGTACGATTTCTCAGTTTTTGGCTGATGTCTTTTGGGACGAGTTGGATATTTTAATTGCTGATTTGCCTCCGGGTACCGGTGATGAAGTATTAACGGTTTCCCAAAAAATGTTGCCCCGGATAGCGATTATTGTGACCACTCCCCAGGAAGTATCGCTTTTGGATTGTCGCCGGGCGGTGAATATGGCGAAGAAACTCAACATTCCCAAAATCGGCGTCGTGGAAAATATGTCGGGTTTGATTTGTCCGCATTGTGGCGAAGAAATTGATTTTTTTGGATCGGGCGGCGGAGAAGAAATGGCAAAATCTATGGAAGTATCCTTTCTTGGTCGTATTCCCATGGAAAAAATCAGCCGTGAATGTGGCGATGCCGGGACTCCCGTAGTGCTAAAATATCCCGAATCAAAAACAGCCCGGGCGTTTACCCTGATTGCCCAAAATGTAATCGAACTGTTATAGTGAGAGTTGGAGAATATATGAAAATTGCCATAGCCAGCGGCAAGGGCGGTACGGGAAAAACAACTCTTTCAACGAATTTAGCTGTTCTTCTGGCGGAAACTGAAAAAGTAATATTAACAGACCTCGATGTAGAAGAACCTAATTCAGGGCTTTTTATTAAAGGTAATTTGATCCATCAGGAAGAAAAGTTTAAGATGGTTCCCCAATGGAATTCCGAAAAATGTGCACTCTGCGGCAATTGTCAAAAAGTGTGCAATTTTCATGCGGTGATTCAGCTGGTTGACCAGATAATGGTTTTCCCGGAATTGTGTCACAGTTGTTATGCCTGTTCGGAATTGTGTCCGACAAATTCACTGCCGATGATTTCTCAAAAAATGGGGGAATTGCGCGAATATCAACTTGATAATCTAACCTTTATTGAAAGCAGGTTGGATATTGGACAGGAGCAGGCTGTTCCGTTGATTGCCCAAACCAATAAGTACGTGGATGAAAAATATTCAGATGAAATAATCAAACTCTATGATGCGCCTCCGGGAACTTCCTGCCCCGT
>JAGLWX010000082.1 GCA_023133185.1 Fidelibacterota bacterium | reverse complement strand
GGCTACGGAGTACCTGCCCGACTCCGTCATTCAGGCGGGCAACCCCGTAGCCAGGGGACGCCGGTCTCTCGATAAGATTCGTCGTTATAATTTAGCTTCATTCTAAATTTCCATACAAATATATAAACCTAAACGAAATATCGGTTTGCATTTAAGAAAAAAGCCGTTAAATTTGCCGGCTATTAAAATTTTGGAGACATTATAATGGAAAATGCAGAAATACAACGAATACGAAATATTGGAATTGTCGCCCACATTGACGCCGGTAAAACGACGACCAGTGAACGCATCCTGTTTTTTACGGGAATAACGCACAAGTTAGGCGAAGTGCATGATGGTCAGGCTGTCATGGACTTTATGAAACAGGAGCAGGAGCGAGGCATTACAATCACGTCGGCTACGATTACAACGGAATGGAAAAATCACCAGATAAACCTAATCGATACTCCCGGACATATCGACTTTACTCTTGAAGTTGAACGATCATTGCGGGTGTTGGACGGCATTGTCATGGTATTTTGTGCTGTCGGTGGAGTCGAGCCTCAGAGTGAAACGGTTTGGCATCAGGCTGACCGTTATAAAGTTCCCCGGATTGCGTTTATCAATAAAATGGACCGGCAGGGATCCGATATATTTCATACCATGGAACAGATGAATGAAATGTTGGGCGCTAATGCCGTACTGTTTCAGTTGCCAATTGGTAAAGAGGCGGATTTTGAGGGCGTTATCGATCTGATAATGATGAAAGCCATTACATACGATGATCTGGATATGATTATATCGGATATTCCAAAGAATCTTCAACAACGGGCGGAAAAATTCCGGGAGATCATGATTGAAAAACTGGCTGATTTTGACGAGCCCCTGATGGAAAAATATCTTGCAGAAGAAGAGCTATCTGTTGATGATATAAAAGCCGCAGCGCGCCATGCTGTTTTGAGCCTTTGTATAACGCCTGTTTTTTGCGGGGCGGCATTCAAAAATAAAGGTGTTCGATTATTGCTGGACGCAGTTGTTGATTATCTTCCTTCTCCAATAGATCGTGGAATCATAACCGGATTGGATACACGAGACCCGGAAATTATATTGTCGAGAAAACCTTCATATAAACGCCCATTTTCCGCGTTAGCGTTTAAAATTACAAACGACGCGTTTGTCGGACAGCAAACATTTGTCAGGGTTTATTCAGGTGAACTTGAGTCCGGCAGTTACATTTTGAATTCTACAAAAGGGAAGAGGGAACGCATCGGAAGGATTTTACGGATTCATGCGAATGACCGGCAGGAAGTAAAAACATTGCGAGCCGGTGATATAGGCGCGCTAATCGGCGTCAAATTTACAACAACAGGCGATACGCTTTGTGATGATCGCGACCCGATTTTATTGGAAAGTATCAAATATCCGGAAACCGTACTTGATATGAAAATTGAGCCGGAAACTAAAAAAGAACGGGATCGACTGTCATTATCATTAAGTAAAATGGCGCTGGAAGATCCTTCATTCAAGGTTCGTTTTGATGACGAAACCGAAGAAACAGTAATATCCGGGATGGGTGAACTTCATCTTGAGGTGATCGTTGATCGCTTAAAATCAGAGCATAAAATGGTTGTGAATGTTGGGAAACCCGCCGTTGCTTTTCGTGAATCGATCACGAGGGAAGTGAAATATAATTACAAGTTAAAAAAACAAACCGGTGGCAAGGGACAATTCGCTCATATCATCTTTCGCTTAGAACCTAATGAGAAAAATGGATTGGAATTTATTAACCTGGTTAAGGGCGGCAACATCCCAAGGGAATATATTCCGTCAGTCGAAAAGGCGTTTCGTGAAAGCGCTGAACGAGGTCTTTACGCAGATTATCCAATGGTTGATGTCCGGTTTGTATTAATTGATGGGAACTACCATCCTGTGGACTCTAGTGAAATGGCATTTCGTACCTGTACGAAACAGGCTCTGAGAGAAGTTATCCATAAAGCGGCGCCTGAGTTGTTGGAACCGATTATGAAAATTGAGGTAAATACTCCCGATAATTATATGGGTGATGCAATCGGAGATATTAACCGCCGTCGCGGTAAAATTGATAATATGCGGCGACATCGAAAAGGATCTCAGAAGCTCACCGGAACCGTGCCGTTAATGGAAATGTTCGGTTACGCTTCGGCATTGCGAACAATATCAAGTGGTAGAGCCGCATTTTCGATGGAATTTCTTAATTATGCCGCTTTGCCAAAAACCATCGAGGAAGAAGTTATTGCCGAAGTGAGAGCAAAAAAGTCTGGGAAGAACTGATCCATTTCGTCAATAAAAAATAAAACCTCCCGAATAGTGCAATACGGGAGGTTTTTTATTTGTTGATATATTCTACCAAATTTTGGCGTAATGGTAATTTTAGG
>JAGLWX010000081.1 GCA_023133185.1 Fidelibacterota bacterium | reverse complement strand
ATATGAGAGTATTGCAAAGCGTGAATTACATAATCTAAAAGTTAGTGAAGAGCATATAGAATCGATTTTAGATATGATTTGCGCAATCTCTAATAAGTGTGAAATATTTTTTCTTTGGCGTCCTCAATTAAAAGATCCAAAAGACGATCATATTTTAGAATTGGCAATAGAATCTCAAAGCAGATATATCATCACATATAACAAGAGAGATTTTAAGGGCGTGGATAAATTTGGAATAGAAGTATTAACACCAAAGAAATTTTTAGAGATGATAGGAGAAATATAAAAATGAGTACTTTAAGTTTACGTTTACCGGAATCTATATACGAAAGAGTAAAAGAGTTCGCTAAAAAGGACGGAATCTCGATTAATCAATTTATTTCAAGCGCAGTATCGGAAAAGATATCAGCCTTTGCAACTAAGGATTATCTCGAATTACGTGCAAAGAGAGCAAATCCGAAAAAGTACAAAGAAGCGCTTTCAATGATTTCCGACGTTGAGCCTGAGGGCTTTGATCGGTTATAAAAAAATACGATAAAATCTGCTAAGCGAAATTGCGTCGCCTTAACGGAGGTCTCCGGTGAGATTATCTCGCCGTATCTCATCTCCAGGTCGTCAGGAATTTGATTTGTATAAAGACCGTTCTTTTGCTAACTTTTATTCATGAAACTGAATAGAATCATTACCAGGAAATACTCTTCAAGCGAACCCATAATAGAAGAGCCGGCGCAAATTTCAGCAAGTGAATCAATCTCTTTTGTTTGGGATTTAACCAAAGAATTATTCTCATTAACGAAGGAACACGATGTTGAATCAAGACTACAAAGAAATGTTATCAACATTATTAGAAGAAAAAGTTAATTTTCTTCTTGTTGGTGCATATGCCATGGCGGCACACGGATATCCTCGAGCAACAGGAGATATCGACATTTTTATTCAGTCGAATGAAACCAATGCCGAAAAAGTTTATAACGCATTGATCAAATTTGGAGCGTCCTTAAATAACGTTTCCATTAAAGATTTTTCAACACCGGGCACGATTTTTCAAATCGGAGTTGCACCAAGAAGAATTGACATAATCAACTCAATAGACGGCGTATCATTTGAAGACGCTTACTCAAACAGAATAATCGTTGAAATCGAATCCCTTCCTGTTCCCGTTCTCTCTAAAGAGAATATCATCAAAAATAAAGAGGCGACAGGCAGACTAAAGGATAAGCTTGACGCCAACAGCCTGAAAAATTCCTAATGAATTGCTTCCGGACGACGGCCGGGAACCTCACCTGAAGCTGACTTTATTCCAAAAGAAAGGCTGATTGAAAATCTTGTTAACCGGATATGCGAGAAACAATATAAACTTCATTGTTAGTTATCTATTTCATTCTCAAATCGAACCGGCAATAATCGGATCAGGTTTTAAAGGTTAAAGTAACATGATTTTAAATTTTGTATCAACTTAAGAAAACATGGAGAAGCGTATGAACAAATCTATCCAACATTTCGCCCTGATCTTTCTGTTTTCAGTCGGCGTCGGCAATTTTACGTCGGCTGCCCCCAACCGCACCACCGCCGCCCACGATCCATTCCCGACTGCAATTCCGGATCATATCATCCTGACCTGGAGTAATGACCCGGCGACGACCCAATCCGTAACATGGCGGACCGATACGAGCATTGTGGAATCCTATGGAGAAATCGCCCGGGCTGACGCTTCGCCATATTTCATATTTTACACTGAAAAGAAAAAAGCGCAAACAGAACCACTTCTGACAAAAGAATACAGCGCTCATTATCATTCGGTTACTTTTATGAGTTTAGAACCCAATACTTTATATATTTACCGTGTCGGATCTGAAGATAACTGGAGCGAATGGTTTCAGTTCCGCACCGCCAGCCGGGAATCTGAGCTTTTTACGTTCATATATTTGGGAGACGGTCAGAATAATTTGCTCTCAATGTGGTCCCGCGCTATCCGTGGAGCATACAGCGCCGCACCGGATGCCCGCTTCATCATTCACGCCGGAGACCTGGTCGCCAATGCGGATTCTTATCTTCAATGGAGTAAATGGTTCAAAGCCGCCGGCTGGATAAATGGCATAGTCCCCTCTATTCCGATCGCCGGGAATCACGAATACTATCACGGTTCCGGGAAAAAACGCTATTTGACTGACTACTGGCGACCGCAATTCACATTGCCGGAAAACGGTATTGATCTACTTCCCGAAAGTAATTATTTCATCGATTATCAGGGGATGCGGATTCTGGCATTGAATTCTAATGAAAATCTTGAAGAACAGGCAAAATGGATGGAAACAGTCCTGAAAGACAATCCGAATCGCTGGACAATTGCCACGTTTCATCATACGATTTACGCAGCCACTGTTAATCGGGATCATAAAAAGCTCCGTGAAACCTGGAAACCGCTATTTGATAAATACCATGTCGATCTCGTCCTTGCCGGTCATGATCATGCCTACTCACGGGGACATAATATCGATCCAAACACCGGAATTTCCGACCCGCAAACAGGAACAGTTTACGTTGTGTCGGTTAGCGGACCAAAACTGTATGATCTCACAGAAAACCGCTGGATGGACCGAGCGGCGGAAAACACACAACTATACCAGGTGATCTCAGTTGATCAGAAGACACTCAGTTATCGTTCATATACTGTAACCGGCGAATTATACGATGCTTTTCAGATTGTAAAAAAAAGAAAGTGGCCTAACAAATTTATTGATAAACAGCCTAAAGATTTCCCGGAACGTCGCTTTGATAATACATTATCAATTCCAAAATAGACCGAAATTTTGTATAATTGGCGGATGAAAAATAAATTGCCTCACTATAGGTTTTCTTGAGACAAAAGAAATGTCCTATAATTAAAGTTTGTAACCTCCCCTTTTTCCTCCGGCAGCTGCCGGAAGGGGATTATAGGGGTGGTTAATATATTTACAAAAACTAAGAATATCGTTACACAGGATAAAACTTTTGCCTTAAAGAGGTCTCATTGAGGAAAATTGCCATACTATATCTCGTTTCTTGCATCTTGTCTCTTGTGTCTCTAATCTCCTGCCCGGGAAGACCCACAAGCCCTGACGGAGTAGAGGTTCCATCTAATATCAGCATTGAATTAGTTTCCGGAAATACAATTCGACTCACCTGGAGCTGTAACTCAGACGATATATCGGCTTTTCATATTGAACGTCGCCTTGGCGAAAATCCCTGGCAATTCAATTATGCCGTTATTGATCCTGATAATTATTCATTTTCCGAACCATTCAACCCGAATTCAGACACCTTGATCGCATACCGGGTGCGTACTATTATGGACAGCGATTCGTCGCTTGCATCCGCCGCCTGCGCCTGGTTTCCCTCAGAGACAACCCCCAATAATCTTAATGTCAAACAAATCGACCTGCAAAACTTCCGGCTGCATTGGCAGGACAACAGCATCGGCGAAGATTATTTTGCGATTGATAAGAAAACCGGCTCCAGCTACTGGCGATTAAACTATATTTTACTTGATAAAAATTCTACCGAATATATCGACAAAGCCGGTTCAAGTTCGGACACCGTATATTATCGTTTATCGGCTGTCGCAGGAATAAGCCAATCCGAAACCAGCCCGGTGGTCAGCCAAAATTTGTCAGCACTTTCTCTTGAAAATCTCTATTTCGGTACGGACAATTCTCTTGAAGTCATGACCTGGAATGTTCAGAATTTTCCCCGCAATAATGACATTACTATTTCAAGTATCGCCCGTGCTATTCAAGCCCTGGATATTGATATCATCGCATTGCAGGAAATAGAGAGCTCGACGGGATTTTCCGCATTAATCAATTCTCTCGATCACTATCAGGGATTCCGCGCCAGCTCGGCTTATGCAAGCATGAATCTTGCTTTTCTGTACAATACAAACTCGGTTACAATCGATTCTGTCTATGAAATCCTGGAAAATGAATGGCGCGCTCTGCCGCGTTCACCATTGGTAATAGAAGGATATTGGAAGGACAATCCTGTTATCGTGATCAATAATCATTACAAATGCTGTGGCGACGGAGTAATTGAGCAGGGAAATACCAGTGACGAAGAATACCGCCGTTTCCGGGCAAGTGAGTTACTGGAAAATTACATCCAATCCCACTTTGATGATCAAAATATCATCGTAGTCGGCGATCTCAACGACGATATTACTGACCATCAGAACAATAATGTATTCCAACCTTTTATCAATCAATCCGATGCATATATGTTTGCCGATATGAGCATCGCATCCGGCAGCAGCGCCTTGTGGTCCTATCCCACCTGGCCCAGTCATATCGATCATATTTTGATCAGCAACGAACTTTTTGACGAATTCAATGATGCCCGCAGTGATATTCAGACGATCATCGTTGATAATTATATGTCCGGCGGCTGGAACGAGTACGCCGTCAAAATATCCGACCATCGACCGGTGGCAATAAAACTGTATTTCCAACCATGAGTGACAAAACTATGCGAAAAATCAGTAGGATTAAAGATAAGGCGTGTGCATCAGCGTATCGATTTAATTCCCTACTCAGGTGAGCTTATGGGACTTAACCGGTTCACTACTTTATCAGCCGTTGTGACAAATGCAAATCCGAATGCAATATTAAGAAGACTTGCCACATGCATCTCTTCGTTGATCGACCCTGTTCCATCGGCAAGAACGAACACTCTGTAATCCCGGTAATAGGCGTCCCGCGCAGTGGATTCACAACACAGATTGGTCATAATGCCGGAAACAACAAGATCTTCTATCCTGAGACAGCGAAGCACGGTCTCCAGGTCGGTATTGTAGAATGAAGAGTAACGGTGTTTGAAAATGACTTTCTCATTGGGCGCCGGAGCAAGGTCGGGATGAATTTCGCTTTCCGGACTTCCTTCGAGACACATTCCTTCCCACCACCATTTCATTATACCGCTGTCAAGATTGTCGGGATGGTGAACATGCCGTGTAAAAATCACCGGACGTCCAGCCTTACGGAAAGCCCCAATGACGCGCTTCAGCGTCGGTAGAATAGCCGGACCGCCACAAGCGAACGTCGGAGAACCGGCGTCCAGGAAAAAGCGCTGCATATCGATTACGATCAGGGCGCTCTTATCCGGGTTCAACGTCATCTCATGCTGGTTGTACGGGTAAATCTTCGCCAGCCATTGTTTGCTTTTCCGGGCAACGGTTTTATCTGTTACATATAGTTCCACAGCGATTCCTTTCTTTAGTCTTGATGATGATCTGTTTTTTGCCACGAATGTACGAATATTTTTTTTATCTTTATTCGTCTTTAATTCGTGAATTAGTGGCTCCTTATAATAGAAGTCTTTTATATTGCAGGGATAATTGTCCAAAATTTACCAGCAATCCTAATTTGCAATTGGACACTCTTAAATAGTTAATCGTTTGTGCAATGTGTTCATCTGCTATTTTACTTACTCCTTTTATTT
>JAGLWX010000080.1 GCA_023133185.1 Fidelibacterota bacterium | reverse complement strand
TGCTATGTATTAATGTATTAATTGGAGGGAAAGATGAAGAAAATCATTTTTTTATCAGTGTTTATATTTTTAACATGTTTTTCTCATGGTGCAATTTCTTATACCACTATTGATAATTTTAACCGAACAGATAATACCACATTAGGAACGACCAGCTCTGGAAATTCCACCTGGACCGAAAATGAGGCTACCGATCATCCAATCCAACTGTCAATTTCTGGAGGTGTCCTAAAAGCAGTCACTGATGGAGTATCCGGATTAGAACCGACCAATGCTTCAATCAACCTGACAAGCCAGCAGGCGGATTATGATTTTGGATATGATAATACCGGCTGGTCATTTCATTTTGATCTTAATAATAATCCTTCAGGATGGACAACAACATATACTAGTTTAGGTTGGGTGTTAATTACTAATGAACCAGATTTTTCATCAGAAACAGTGGACGGGTACGCTGTCATCTGGACCGGCACAGATGACCAATTGGTATTAATTTCCTTTGAAAATGGTATTTCAGGAACCAACCCTGGTACAATCGTCGTTTCTACAGGTTTAGATTGGGATAATATTAGTGTTGCTGGAATCAACATAAGAGTCGAATATACAGTTCCCGGCACCTGGCAGATGTTCTGGGAAGAGGGCGATCCGATCTCCTCACCAATCGATATTAATGCTAATTCTGCCAGTGGTACCTCTTCACTATTTGGAGATGATGTAAATATGGTCCATTCCGGACCAATTTGGGCCCATGGTACATCTACCGCTAGTACTGCTATTGGTGATTTTGATAATTTTAGTTTTGGCTGTACCAAATGCACCACTTACTTGTATATAAATGAAATCCGGGCTGATGATGTTAGTACGGACGATAAAGAATTCATCGAACTGATCGGCAAAGCCGGTACAAACCTTTTAGGTTACACATTAAAACACTATAACGGTACCGGATCTGTACTATTATGGTCTCTGGATTTATCTGGCACCATTCCCAACGATGGCGACCAGGATAACAACGGTAACAACCTGGGATACTGGGTGATAGCTACAACAGCGTCAGGTAGTTTAGGTGTCACGCCCGATCAGTCAGCATCCGGTAGTCTGCAAAACGGTCCAGACGGATTAGAACTGTTATTTAATGGCACCCGAATACAGGCACTGGTTTATGGTACCGATACAGGAGATCTTTCAGGTGGAAGCCCGGCATGGCGCTTGATTGGTGAAGAGGATTCAGGGGATAACAGTCTTTCCGCACCGAATATCTTTGGTGAGGAGGGTAAAGCATCCTGGAATCTTGAAACGGCTACTCCCGGCACACGCAACACAAGTCAAACATCCGGTGATATGTCCCTCCCCGTCTCCCTCCAGGATTTCAACGCCGTTTCCGGCAATAGCAAAGTTACGCTCAGCTGGGTTACCGAAAGCGAGACCGAGAATCTGGGCTTCAACCTCTATCGCGGCACCAATAATAATGGTGAATTTTTAATGTTGAATGCTGAATTGATAGCGGGACATGGCAGCACCTCGGAAAGGCACGAGTATTCTTACGTTGACCGTGATGTGGTCAACGGCGTCACCTACTGCTACAAACTCGAAGATGTGGATTACGCCGGTAAAGCCAAGTTGCACGATAAGGTTGTTTCCGCCACACCAGCGAGCAAAGAATCCGACGCCAATATCAATGAGTTCCGGCTCTATCCCTGTTATCCTAATCCCTTCAATCCGGAAACCACCCTGCGTTTTGAGTTGACCGAAGCAGCCAGGATCAGTGTTCAGATCTATGATCTTCTGGGAAACCGGATCACCACCCTGACCAATGCTGCTTTTCAGCCCGGTGAGCACAATCTCACCTGGAACGGCAGAGATCATCAAAACCGGTTGGTGGGAACCGGAATTTACTTCCTGCAGATCAGCGGCGATCACGGCATCTCCCACACCGAGAAAGTCATCTTCCTGCGTTAGTTTTCCCGACCTTGTAAAACAATCACTCTTGATTGTTGGACCTCAAGAAAACCACAAGTTTTGCTCAGACAGGAGTGTCTGAGGTACATTCCAAACTCTTCACAGACTCGTTTAGATTTGTGACAAAAATCGTTTTATCCCAACTAAAATGATAGTAAACTTTACAGTTGAAATAAACGATTAGAGTTGGGGTAAAACTATTGATTAATCTTACACAATTGCGGTTTACAGCCGCTATCATAAATCTTCTGTTTATATTGTCAGGAACGCTTCCGGCGGACATTCCAGCCGGCTACTACGATGACGCCGAAGGAAAAATCGGCGTTGAGCTTAAGGCAGCGCTGCATGACATCATCAAAGATCATGTTAAATTTCCCTACACATCCTCGGGAACAGATGTTTGGGATATTTTAAAAGAAACCGATCGCGACCCGAATAACTCCGCCAATGTTATTACCATTTACGGCAACTGGTCACGTAACGCCGCCGCTGAATACAATGGCGGCAGCGGCTGGAATCGTGAACACGTCTGGGCTAAGTCCCACGGTAATTTTGGTGAAACACCGCCTGCCGGTACCGATGTCCATCATATCCGCGCTGCCGATGTTTCCACTAACTCTGCCCGCGGTAATAAGGATTTTGACAACGGCGGAACACAGTATGTCGATGGTGATGGTGCTACGGACTGTTATTCCGATTCCGATTCCTGGGAAGCCCGGGACGCCGTCAAAGGCGACGTCGCACGGATGATCTTTTATATGGCTGTTCGTTACGAAGGCGAAAACGGCGAACCTGATCTGGAGCTGGTTGACCAAGTCAAATCCGTCGATTTGAACACCACCGGTCATGGTTATCATGGTAAACTTTCTACTTTGATGGAATGGCATGACAACGACCCGGTTGACGACTGGGAACGCAACCGCAACGATATTATTTATACCGATTACCAACATAATCGCAATCCTTTTATAGATCGCCCGGAGTTCGTCGCTCTGATCTGGAGTGAAATTCCCGAAGCGCCGTCGAATCTTGCAAGCATTTCTACCACAAAATCCTCTGCCCGGCTCAGCTGGTCGGACAATTCGGATAACGAAGAAGGATTCCACATTTATCAGGATGGTTCTCTGGTGGGCACAACCGGTGTAAACAGTACTGACTTTCTGATTACCGGTCTGACACCCAACACGGTTTATACTTTCATTGTCAAGGCATTTTTAGCCGGTGGAGAGTCGCCGGGGATCGATATTCAGATCACCACTTTGGCTAATGATTATATCCTGATGAGCTACAATGCCGAAAACTTCAGCGAATATCCATCGGATGATATCAATCGCATGGATGAATTTCGCCTGATTATCAATTCCGTCAATCCTGACATCCTGATCGCGGTTGAAATCTGGGGCGAAAACGGCGGCTATCAAACCATGCTGGATAACGTTCTGAATTATAACGAATCGTCGCTTTACTCCGGCGCCTTTATCGATCAATATGCCTGGCAGGATATCGCTGTTTACTACAAACCCGAATTCCTGGAAATTCTTTCAACAAAAACCATCGACATTTCTTCCAGCATTTATCTGCGGGACGCCATTGAAGTAAAATTCAGAGATTCAATATCTAACACAGAATTTTATGTCATAGGCGTTCACCTGAAAGCCAACACATCCGATAATATTAACGACGACATCAATACCCGGTCAGAACAAACAAACATTCTGCGACAGTACTTGAACAATTTACCTGACGATACTCATGTTATTGTCGCCGGTGATTTTAATATTCTCAACGCCTCCGAACCAGCCTGGGTAAATCTTGCCGGCAGCCAGAGCGATAATAGTGGCTGCCTGTCCGATCCAATCAATCAAGTGGGAGAATGGGCTGGTAATTCCGATTTTGCCCCATATCATACATATTCCACGCGATACTCATCAAGGTATCCCAATTCCAGTGGCTTAAGAAGCCGCCTGGATTATATCCTGATCTCACCGGAAATCCAGAATGATACCCGGATGGACTATATAGAAGATAGTTATATCACCTATGGTAACGATGGAGAGCATTTCGGCAGTTCCGTGAATTATCTCGGTAACTCCGCTGTTTCCATCGATATAGCCAACGCACTTTATATTGCCGCCGATCATCTTCCGGTCTTTGCCGGTTTTCACTTTGCCTGCGACACTACCGGCCCGGATGAAATCGCAAATCTCTTTTTCTCGGAATATATTGAAGGCAGCAGCTATAATAAAGCGCTCGAGATCGTCAATGCTTCCGACAAATCAGTCGATCTCAGCGATTATGCTATTTTATCCAATTCCAATAATAGCGCATGGAACCTAACCCATTACAGCTTCCCAGCGGATGCAGTATTAAGCCCTGGAAATGTCTGGGTGATCGCTCATTCCGGCGCTGATTCAACGATACGGAATATTGCCAATGATACCACTCGCGCCAGTGTAGTCAATTTCAACGGCAATGATGTAAGCGCACTGGTGAAAATTATGGAAGGCGATACGACATTTCTGGACCTCATCGGTTTATATAACGATCCTGACTTAGGCGACGGCTGGGATGTTGCCGGTATTTCCAAAGCCACTAAAGATCATACGATTGTACGGAAATCGTCGGTCAGGCAAGGGAATACCGACTGGGCAAGTTCCGCCGGCACAAACGCCGACGACTCAGAATGGATCGTGTACGATAAGGATACTTTTAGTTACCTGGGAACGCATACGATCACTCCTTCCAGCCTGTTTGGATTGTGTAACGCGCCCGACCGGCTCGATAGCTACCGCCTCTATCCTTGCTACCCAAATCCATTTAACCCGACCACAACCATCCAATATGATTTATATAAAGAAACAACGGTCACACTCAGTATCTACGACTTGAGAGGAATTGTCGTGAATACTCTTGTTAAAGAAAAACAGAACCCCGGCACATATCGAGTTTTATGGAATGGCACGAATACAAATAACAGTGTTGTTGCCGCCGGAGTTTACCTGTATCAATTACAAACCATTGATGGTTTTATGAAGACCGGCAAAATGATCCTGCTGAAATAATGGAAAAATAATGATGACAGTTATAGAACATATCAAAAGAACCGGCTTGCTTCTCGACGGCGCTATGGGCACTATGCTGATGCGCAAGGGCATAAAAAGCGGAACAGTATCGGAATTGATGAATCTTGAAAAACCCGATATCGTTCTGGACATCCACCGTACTTATCTCGACGCCGGTTCCGATATGATTACCACCAACACCTTCGGCGGTTCCGGAATTAAACTGAAAAAAGCCGGTCTGGAAAACGAAACCGAAGACATCAATCGCTCCGCCGCTGCAATTGCCCGACAGGCTGTCTCAAAGGACCAATTTGTCGCCGGCGATATCGGGCCTCTGGGAGACATGCTGCAACCGTTTGGACTCATCAGCAGCGACGAGGCTCAGCAGAATTTCTCCGAACAAGCCTATTTCCTCGCCGATGCCGGTGTGGATGTCTTTATTGTTGAAACCATGTTCGATATAAATGAATCCCTGGCGGCTATCCGGGGAATTCAGGCGGTATCCGACTTGCCAATCTTCGCTACACTTACCTTTGAAAACACATCAAACGGTTTTAATACGATAATGGGAAATCCCGTGTCTGACAGCATGAAAATTCTAATAGACGCCGGAGCCACTGCTGTTGGCGCCAACTGCTCGATCGGCAGCGATCATATGGTCAAGCTAGCTGAAGAAATTAAAAACTGTGTAAAAAATCCGGTCATTATACAACCCAATGCCGGTATTCCGGAAATGAAAGAGCGACAGCTGCATTACCCTGAAAGTCCGGCCTATTATGCCCGAAATATCAAAGCTATTAAGGATATCGGTGTGGAAATCGTCGGCGGTTGTTGTGGCACGTCCCCGGAATACATCAGTGAAATGAAGCGACTGTTAAGTCAGTCCTAAATGTTTACAATTATTTTTCTATCCGGGCGCAAAGAATTTGACATTCTTGATTTATGAGTGTAAAATCCCAGACGTTTGACATTGAAACAATCATTAAAAGTAAAATTTGAGCGACGACCCTCCTTTACCTGAACCTAAATCCTATTCCAAAACCTGGAAAAGTATCGACAGCGTTCGTAAATACGCTGAATCCCGTTATAAACACCTTGACCAGCGGATAGTATCCCTGCGGGAAATTCGGTTGGTTGATCGCATTCTAAGAAATATTTCTTCTTCACAGCAAACCCTGCTTGATATTCCAACGGGCTACGGCAGGTTCACACAGACTTTCCTGGAACACGATCTGAATGTATCCAACGCCGACCTGAATCTCTATGCGGCATTATATCAACGGGAACAACACCACGAAATCGCCAAATCTCTGGTGGCGAACGTTTTCAATATTCCTTTTCCGGACAACAGTTTCGATATCGTTTTCAATTTCCGGCTCCTCCAGCACATGAAGACCGGGGAGAAACGCCATCAAATCCTGAAAGAACTGAACCGCGTAACCCGTAATTGGGCAATTGTATCCACATATATTCACACGCCCCTTCACTCTTTTCAGCGTAGAATTGCCAAACGCCCTAAGCGGATTTTTATGGCGAGCCCCGAAGAATGGCAACGGGAAGTTGAAGACGCCGGCTTTAATATCCAAAAATCCTGGTGGGTATTTCGTCATTTTCACGCCCATAAAATCTTTTTATTAAAGAAAATCGCTTAATTTATCGCATACCATTAAAAGCATTTGAAAATTCCCGTTGGAATCCTTACTTTATTTCGGTTGTGTTTAAAATAATGATTGTAATAAATTGCCTCACTGGAGGTCTTCTTGAAACAAAAGAAATGTCCTATAATAAAAGTTTGTAACCTCCCCTTTTTCCCCTCCTTACCAAGGAGAGGACTTCTCCACCGGGAGTCTCTTTGAGAAAGGGGTGGTTAATCTATTTGCAAAATCAAAGAATGCCGTTATATAGAACAAAATTTTTGAAAATTGCTATAAAAGATTTAATAAAGGTTTTTCCATGAAAAAAATATTTTTTGTCGCATGTGTTTTTTCGATTACCATAACTGCTCAGAGAGTCCCGGGTCCGGAGGCAATTTTTCAACAACCTGCGTTTTACGGCAATTCACCTGCATCTATATGCTGGTCGCCCGGAGATTCATCCGTTGCATTCATTTGGAACAAAAACGGCTACCGCTACGGCGATATATGGCTGGCGCAGATTCCATCGGGAAAATTAAGACAGCTGACGACCTTTAATAATGAAAATTCCGGCAACCCGGATCAGATCATCGGGAACTTGTCCTGGTTTCCCCGCCGACAGAAACTCCTGTTTACATACCGGGGAGATATTTACACCCTCATACCAAACAAACAGGATCAGCCGGTGGCATTGACCATTACAGATTCCAGAGAAATCGCTCCAGCGGTGTCTCCCGACGGCAAATATGTTTCATTTATCCGGGATAATACGCTACGGCTAATCGGTGTCAAAGAGGGTCGTGAGATACAGCTATCTCATACAATGCAGGGTAACCAACATCAAAAAACAGACTTTTATAGCGATAGCGGCACAATATTTCATTATCAGTGGTCACCATCCGGCAGACAAATTGCTATTCCTGACTTCGTCGAAAATCATGCCCGGGCTATATTAATTTTTAATTTGGCATCAGATAACTCGACAGTACGTATCGTTTTATCAAAAGACCGGCAGCTTTTTGTGCGGGACATGCTCTGGAGCGAGGATGAAAAGAAACTGGTAATCGACTACATGACCGGAGATTTAACTAAGCGAAATATTGTCCTGATTGACATTAAATCGCAACAGATCGACACTTTGTACAGTAGGCAATCTGAATTATGGTGCAATGATTTTGGGTCGAAGCTGTTCTGGACAAATCAGGAACAAAAAATTCTGTTCGGCGATACCCAAAACAGTTACCAGCATATCTTTGTCGTTGACTTGCAGCATAAAACACCCATTTCAATAACACGGGGCAAATGGACTGTTTTTGATTATGCGGTGCGGGCGGCAGATGATCAGGTTTTCTTTACCGCCAATAAAGACAACCATTACGAAAAACACATTTATACAATTGACAGGAAAAACGATAAAGTGGTGAAAGTGTCTTACAAACGCGGTTGCCACGACTTTGCGCTGTCATCAACCGGACAGTACCTGATCGATGTGTTTTCAACTGCGTCAATACCTCCACAGCTGTACTGGACAAGAACATTTCCGGTCAGTAAATCCAAACCGTTGTTAATTCCGGACGCCCGGATTCCCAATGCGCAGCACTTGATGACTGCGCTAAATAAAAAAACACGAAATTCAAAAACCGGTAATGATGTGCACTATACGCTCTGGTATCCTGAGGATCACCTGGCTTCAGAAAAATATCCCCTGATCCTCTTCCTGAATGAAGCCAAGAAACCGGTGTCTGATCTTTATGAATGGGAATTTTCCAACTTGATTGCCCAATGGATCAGCAGCAAGGGTTATATTGTTGCCGAAATCGACTATCCTACTCTACCGGAAATTCCCGAAAAAATTGATGCTGACCGCGGGCTTGAACCGCTGGAGATGCAACTTCAGGATATTGATGCAGTAATCGGCTTGCTTGCTAAAGAAGAATTCATCGATGTATCCCGAATCGGAATCTGGGGCTTCGGCTACGGCGGATATTTGAGCCTGATGGCGCTATTGCGGGAACCGGATCGTTTCAGCGTCGGTATCGTGATTCCTTCTGAAAACAATTGGGAACGGTCTTACTCAATTTATGAACGAAATATCTTCCGAAAAATTGCCGCTGCGGATTATCAACTGTCACTAAATTCGCCGGATATCTATAGTAATCTCCGTGGGAAACTGCTGCTCATCCAGGGTGTCACTAATCCTTTAGCCCCGATGATAAACGCTTTTGAATTGACCCGGCAGATGCTGAATATTCAGAAGCGCATAGACTTTATATTCTATCCATGGGAAGGATCGCAATTGACGTCGGATCCTACTTACATTGATCTAATGCATAAATTGCTGGAATACTTTGACCGCTTTCTGTAAGCAGCAAATTTACATTACACAATAACGATTTTAGGTATAAATATTAGTTGGGTAAGCCATCCTTCGGAGCTGGATTAAACCCGAAGGGTGTATCCGAACCTTTTTCCGGCAGTTTGATCTCACCGAATTTGGATTCGAATTTGGCTATATTATCCCGCAGCGTATAGAGAAGTGTTTTGGCGTGCATTGGCGTCATGATAATACGGCTCTGGACAACCGCCTTGGGAGTACCCGGCATAATTCTGGCGAAGTCTATTACGAATTCCGCACCGGAATGTGAAATAACCGTAAAGTTACTGTAATTGCCTTCGGCTTTTGCTTCGGGTAATTCGATTTTTAATTGAGTAACCGGTTTTTTGGGTTCCATGAATTGTACCTACTATCTTTTTTTCGATCTTTTCTTCGATTTTTTATTCAATTTCTTTTTCAATTTTTTATCAGAACCATTATCTTCTTTATCTGCTTCCCAGTCATCATCTATCGAAATATCCGGATCAAATATTTTCCAGGCTTCATCTTCGATATCACTTTCACTATTTAGAGCTTTCTTAAGTTCTATATCATCTTCAAATTCATCCCAGACTTCTTTGTGTTTTTCGAATTTTGAGGGATCGGGGTCATGTTCATCAAAATCTTCCCGTTCCCCTTTGAGAATCTCGTTACGATACAAACTTATATCAAAGAAATCAATATCTTCAACAATATCGTGATACATCAGCAATTCCAGGAAATTCAGATATTTGGGATTGCGCAGTTTTGTTTTACAACTTTTGCAGACCAGCGATTCTCTCAAGTCTTGCTCTTCCAGGGGAGCGCCACATTCCGGGCATGCCAAATCTTCCATCGAGACTCCTATTAATTTGCGGCGGTAAATATAATCGGATACAAGCAGTTCGTCAAGGAAAATTTTATTTTAATTTTATGACTTCTCACTGCGAAATTTACCACTGGCACTCTATATGGACATGAATGGGTTATAACCATCATCAATACGCACTACAATTTAAACGAATCAACCATTAAATGATGAATATACCGATAGGAAGATTCAACCGGATCATCCTCTTTTTTCGTCATCTGTATATTGAAAAAATAATCCGAATATTCCGATTGAAAACCGATGCGTTTTGGAGCGTTGGCCTTTAATACCGCCGCCGCAGTATAGGGGTGAAAACCTGTATTCAAATCCACAGCAACCGTGTAATATTCGCTTTGAATTTTTTCACTTGCGCCTGAAGGCAATAACGGATTCCGCTGAATATCCTCAGGGATAGACACAATAATTATAGAATCATCGTTCATTTCACAAAGTAAATCACGGGCATTTTCGGAGATCAGACACATGCAGTTCTCCCGGTGGGATTTGATAACAGGCGAGAAGACCCTGAATGCAATTTTCTGGTATTGTTCATCGAAAGGAAAACAGATCAGAAACTTTTTGTTTTTAATGTCGGCGGCACGGCTTCCGGAACCGGACCGTTTACAGTCACGAAGTATTTTCCGCAGCAGACGTTTCGGTATCTTCATCTCACAACCCTACGGTAACGCCGATCTATTTACCGGTTTCTTTCGGTATCAGGAATTTATTATAGAGAGACAAACTGATAATAGTAAAAACGCCGATCATTGCAAAAATCAACCATAACGTGCGAGGTTGATTCAGGGTATCAACAAAATGAACATAAAGCTTTGCGCCTAAAATCCCACCAATAGAGCTGCCGAATACTCCATA
>JAGLWX010000008.1 GCA_023133185.1 Fidelibacterota bacterium | reverse complement strand
ATATTCGTGTTAAAGATATGGCTGTCGATTATATCTGGCTGGAAGATAATGATGCTCCGGAAGAAAGACAGATAAATCTGATCGGTGGTTTTGCAGGGTTTGAGATCGAATATAATCCACAAACAAAAATGATGGTTGAAATAAAAACAGATTCCAAACACGAATATAATATGGATACAAAAGAAATTGAGATTTCCCATACCTATGTAGCAATAGGTGGTGTGCGATTTTTCTTTACGAAATGGCTTTCGATAGATACCGGTGTTTTGTATCAGGCTAATTACAAAGGAATTGCTGACTCTCAGATTAAGCTTGGCTTAAATCTTTTTATGCCTACAGGAAGTATATCCGATTATGTTAAAACATCAGTAAAACGAAAAACAAGCAAGGAGTAATTGACATGCAGAAACTATTAATTTTTCTAATCGTAGCAACAATTTGCATAATGTCTATTAATTGTTCAGACAGCTCTACAAACCCGGATATAAGGGCTATCCGCGATTTAACTTATTCTGAAGTTGAATTAAAAGAATCAAGTAATCAATTCGGACTAAAATTGTTCGGGAAAATCGTTGAGACCGAACAGGATAAAAATATTTTTATTTCACCGCTGAGCGTTTCAATGGCTCTCGGAATGACATATAACGGTGCGGATAGTACTACCTTAGAAGCAATGCACGAAACCCTTGAATACGGAGATTTGACTATTCAAGAGGTAAACGAATCTTACCGGAGTTTAATTGAACTATTAACAGAACTCGATCCAAAGGTGATTTTCGATATTGCAAATTCCATCTGGTATCGAGAAGGATTTCCGGTGGAAAATGATTTTCTGACAACCAATCAGGATTATTTCGATGCTGTCGTTCGCGCTCTTGACTTCAGTAGCGATGACGCCGCTGACATTATCAATGCCTGGGTTGATGAAAATACAAACGGTAAAATTGATAAAATCGTCGATTCGCCGATCGACCCACTCACCATTATGTTTTTGATCAATGCAATTTACTTTAAGGGCACCTGGACTTATGAATTCGATGAGGAAAATACTACAGATGACATTTTCTATCTCCCGGATGGTTTGGAAAAAGAGTGCAAAATGATGAGCCATCAATGCGATCATAATTATTTTGAAAACGAGCAGTTTCAGGCAATCGATCTACCGTATGGCGACGCCGGTTTCAGTATGACAATTCTACTCCCAAAACCGGAAGTCAATATCGATTCACTAATCGCTCAGATGAATAATGAAACCTGGAATTCCTGGCTCGGCAGTTTTTCAGAACAGGAAGTAAATTTTTATCTGCCAAAATTCAAACTCGAATATGAAATATCGCTAAATGGCATATTATCCGCTCTCGGAATGTCTATCGCTTTCGATCCAGGCCGAGCAGATTTCACAAAGATTAATAGCGACGGCAATTTATATATCAGTGAAGTCAAACATAAAACTTTCGTCAAGGTCAACGAAGAGGGAACCGAAGCAGCTGCCGTCACATCGGTCGAAATATCGTTTACTTCGGTTGGAGAAACAGGTATTATAATGCATCTAAATCGCCCCTTTGTGTTTGCAATTCGCGAAAATCATTCCGGTACGATACTTTTTATAGGTAAAATTGTAGAACCAATATGGGAAGATTAAAAAACCAATTTTCAGCGGAGCCAAATTGGTTTCAAATACCAGGATAATAAAAAAGATGCGATACCTTGTGTCAAGTCTATTAATGGATATTTTCAATACGACACGAATCCTTCTTATCGGACTTAACACAAGGTGGAGAATAGGAACCTTTGCAAAGATTTATCATACGGAGTAAGAAACAAGATGAAAAATGCGCTACTTATATCTTTACTTAATTTACTTTTCACAACTTTTGTATTTGCACAATGGTCATATCTCGGTTTGGGAAATAAATCCGTGAATAAAATCAGCATTCTTGACAGTATCGCATATGTAGCAACTGACGATGGTCTTTTCAGGAAAAATTTGGATGTTGACGATACTTTATGGACGGCAATTGGTCTTCAGGGAAAAATGATAACGGATTTCATACTTTTTGATCATTACGAAATTGTTGCCTGTATTACGGATTATTATGCAGTTGTGGATACTTCTCTCTATAAAACATCAGACGGCGGAATAAACTGGATTCCCTACCAGAATGGTTTCGGAGGCGAAGAAGGCTCCAAAGAATGTCACGCTTTAGAAATGAATCCCGATGCTCCGGATACACTTTATGCAAGAGGTTCATGGGCTGTAGCCAAATCAACAAACCGCGGACAGAATTGGCAGTGCGTATATGGTAATTGGGATCAGTTTGGCTATCAGTCACCTTTGATTAAAATTGATAGGAATAATCCTGCAATAGTTTGGGCAGGCGGCGAAAGCAGTATTTTCAGCCCTTATTTATTAAAATCTACGGATTATGGAAATAACTGGCAGTTTATAAGTATAGATACAGGAGGAGATAATGCCTGTTATTCATTAGTAATAAATCCGAATAATTCAAATGAAGCGCTGGTGGGAATGGAAGGCAGAATAATGCATACCAGTGATGGGGGCGGTAATTGGAATACCATTTTTTCTCCTGCTTCCTACACCTATATAATTGATATGGAAGTCAGCCTTAATAATAGCAATTTGGTATATGCTACCGGATCAGATAATGGAACAGGCGGCGGAGATTTGCTTTTCTACAAAAGCGGCGATTTTGGAAATTCCTGGGACACTATAAAATATACGGAAGGAACAGGCATTTACTCCGCCGAGGATTTGGAGATAAAAAAAACAGGAAATATCGATGAATTATTTCTCGCTACTAATAGAGGCGTTTATAAATATATAAACAGTTTATCCAATATAGACGAGCCAACTTTAATAAATGACATGAAGTTATTTCAAAACTACCCGAATCCGTTTAATCCTACAACAACAATCCGTTATCATTTACCAGAGTCGGGTTTTACTACTATTGAGGTTTTTAATATTGCCGGACAATTAATAGAAACTTTAGTCAGAGAGCATAAAAGCAGCGGATTTCATTCAGTAGAGTGGAATACGCCTAATGCAGGTTCAGGAATCTACTTCTATAGAATGAAAATTGGAAATTTTATAGATGTGAAAAAATGTGTGAAAATGAACTAAATTTACATCTGACTTTTTTAAATGAGATTAAGATTTTTTTAATTAGATTTAGTAAGTTAAAAAAGGAGGCTATTATGTCCCATAAAAGATCAATCGTGGTTTTTCTTTTAATCACTATTTTTGTATCACCAATTTTTTCAGACGTTCCCTTACCAAATTCCAGAAAACCCGATGCGCCTTACTTCATGGAGCCAATGAACTTTAAGACTGTCCAGCTGAAAATCTTCGCCGGCGATGTGTCCGGTATGGTGATTGATGATTACGCCGACCTCAGCTGGAACCCGGCTTTTCTAAGCCGCCTGAATTGTCGTTCCGTGTACCTTGATATGAATTTTTACGGCGCACAACAGACCAGTACACCGGTTTATGGTCCGGTATATTACGGGGACAGCTACTCCGTAAGTCCCAGATGGTACCAGAACACCTATATGACCGGCGTTCAAACATCGCCGCTGTACAACCTGGCGGTTCTGCTTCCGATCAATTCAAGACTAAAAATTGCCGTCACCAGCCGCTCAATATTTGATTACGGTCCGTTTCGCACCAGCTACTACTGGGATTACGGTCGAGCCATGAATGATGCCTATCTATCCAGTGAAGCCTGGAGCGATCTGGAGCCTCAACGACTGGAAGTGGATGATAATCAGCAGATCGCCCGTGGTACTCAGACAGAATTATCCGCCGCCTATCACTTGACTAAACGGCTTGATCTCGGCGTCCGGGTTGGACAGTATATTTACCGTCGCGATGGTAATCTTTACGATTCAAAATGGGGTAATTATCCACATTCGGAATTTGCCGATCTCAGCGATGAGGAACTGGATATTGCCGGCGATCATTACAACCTGGGGATCGGTCTGTTATATCATCCCTCGGAAAAAACGTGCTTTGGCGCCTATTTCGAAACGATGACCGGCAAGAGTGAAGAAACCACGGCATCTCTGGACACCTCCTATTCATGGTCGGAGCGGGATACGGACTCCAGTTATTATAGTATCTACAAATATAATCTCGATAGTGATAAATCCTATGAGACCAACGGAAGCAGACCGATATTAACACTTACCTTTGAAAAGCATCTGTCCGAAAAAGTCACTTTCCGCAGCTTTTTCAAACACTCCCGGTGCAATACTGACATTACATTTGCCACAGCCGCTGAAGACACCAGTTTCTCCGATCGAACTTATGACCGGTACAAATCCGGGTCTTACTATTTTCAACGCCGGGAATCGTTTGGCGCTCACCGACAACATTACCTGGGCGATGGAACTGAGAAGGAATCTGCCTGGAAATGGTTTGCATCCCTGATCTACACCACGGAAAACGACTGGTCCCTGTTCGGCGGTATCCAGATTAACAATAGAAAATATGATTACACGATCAAGGAGACTTCGGATTACTATCGGTATTCCTATGACGTAATTAGTTACTACGATGACCATACCGATAAATATCATTATAACTATACCAAATATTATGAATACACATCGGAATCTCAGCAGTACAACCTGTACATCCCAATCGGTATAAAAGCCAAAGTAGCTAAAGGTTTGTATGTGATATTGGGCGGTGAATTACAGTATTATCTATATGACGAAAAGCAAAAAGGACAACTGCTCTATCCTGAAATTATCACAAAAAGATGGGAAGATGGTTTGCTTGTCGTCAGCGATGAAGAGGTAAACCGCTATGAAGAGTACAGTTCTGATCCGGCTAAAAATTTCTCGCGGAGCACCAACGTAAATCTAGGCGTCGTATATAAACACTCATCCGGCGCTAATCTCTACATTCGCTCAAACGGCAACATCCTTGAAACCTACGGCTGGGATCTGGGATTTGAATTTCAATGGTAAAAATTCAGCACGGATTTGCTATTTTTCATAATTGCCATTAACTTGAATTATAAACTAATCCTCATGAGGAGGATCAAAGCATGCAAGGAGAAAATCATGAAATATCACTTTTTTTCATTCATCATTGCTAGCTCCGTATTTTTACTGAGCTGCACCGAGAAAATTATTTATGAAGATAGAAATCCCAATTCTACTACAGGTTCTATTGTAGGTGTCGTACTTCAAAATAAAAGCAATGCCAAAATCATCGTGCGCCAGGAGATACCCATTGATTCAACATTTATCAATCCAGCAGATGGTAGTTTTCGAATTGAAATTCTTCCCGTAGGCAATTATGATCTTTATGTGAAAGCCGAGAATTATGGCACATACCGGATTCACAACGTATTAGTGAATGCGGGCGGGATAACCTATGTTGGAGAGCTTTCACTTTCCGAAGTTCCCGATCTTGTGTCATCATTTTATCCACAGGATAAATCCGAGATAGTATTTGACCGACGCTGGTCTCGGCTATCCATATCTTTCCATTTCACTAAACCGATGGATCGTGAAAGTGTTGAAGAGGCATTTTCAACGGATCCACCATGTGAAGGTGTGTATTATTGGGGTGAATATATGGAAGATGTTACTCCAAGATATTTTTGGGATGAAAGAAATTATCTTGCCATTAGCGATTATAGCTATGTACTTAATCCAGGTCAAGGCGCTACTATTACAACTTATAGTCAAGTGGAAGCGTTCACATTTCGTATGGCGCGCAAGGATTGTTACACAGACACAACCTACACGGTCACTTTATCAACAGCAGCAAAAGATACTGGAGGTAATCATCTTGAATTCCCGGTAGAATTTCGTTTCAGCACAGTCCAGTCAGCATTATCATTAAATACAATAATGACCAAACCGGAACATGGTGATATTTTCGTCGATCCTCTCGAAAACGCATCTATTTATATGAGTTTCCCGAAACGTATGGATCAAAGTTCCGTCGAAAACGCAATGACCATTTCTCCCCCCATGGATGCTATATTTTTATGGTCTGAACCGAATAAACTCCGCATTTACACCGGTGGACCTTTAAAAACTGAAACATTATATGAAATCCATCTCGCAGAAACCGCCCTCGATCTCAATGGTTTAGCTCTTGGTGATCCATTCGACTTTTCATTCGAAACTGCACCAATTGAAATCATAAATACATATCCAAAAAATGGTGAGATTTTTGTGTCGCGTAATGAAGCAATCACCATATACTTTAATACTTATATGGTTTTATCATCAATAAAGAATGCATTTACTATCGAACCAAATATAGGCGGTACCTTCAAACGTGGAACTAAATACTCCAATGATGATGAGCCTAAAAATGCGATTACTTTTATCCCTTCTTCTAACTACTTAGCAAATACTAAGTATACAGTAACTATTAATACAACAGCCAATGACCTTCATCTTACCAACTTAAAAGAAGCATATACTTTTAGTTTCGTAACAGAACTAGAATGAATTTGATGTATTCAGTGGAAGAATTTTTTATTTGATTAAACGCTCTGGTAAATTACCAGCAAGAAAATTAATGGATCGGTGCTGATTAGAAACTGACGGAGAAAACTGGAAAGTGTACTACACAATGATAAAAAGCAGAAGCTTCTTACACTTTAAAATAGGATGGGAAAGATTCCTTAGATCGCAATATTCCGAGTGGTATTTATCTTCAACAAATTTGAAGTGTATGAAAAAAAGATGCCTTTATCACGATAGCTATTCTAATCCATCAGTTGTAAAGAGGCTCCTATTCAACACAAATAATAATGAGGTGCCAAAATGAAGCTATTTAAATCTCTTTTATATGCAAACATCTTTTTATTCATTTTTACAAGCACTGCTAAACCTCAAATGATTGCCGATATAACAACAAATATTGAGACAGAGTTTGGCACATATCATCCTTATACGGTAAACATTATTCCCAATTCTGAAACTTATTCCATCAATGACGATTTAGGGAATATCTCAAATATTCTCAAATTTTATTGGGATTTAAGCCAGGATGATTTAATTCGTCTAAAAGAAAATTTCTTTTTCGTCAAACCTACTCCCTATAAAGAAATTTACGATATATATAAAGACTGTAAGGAAAGTGAGATACCGGTATTCGTCACGACAGACGCCATGCTGCATACCTTTCATATTATTTATGATTATGCCCTCAGAGCCCTGGAGGTTCAGAATTTTGCCACCGACCTGGATAATCTGAACAAGGTGCTTTTAAGTGAAATGGAATCGCTCTATAACAATACCGATGACGATAGTCTTAAAACGCTGATATTAAAAAATGTCGCCTATTTTGGGGTTGCCACGAAGTTAAAAGATACAACCGCGGTGGTCTCGGAATTCGCCGCCGGTCTGGTAGCGCAGGAATTGGAATTGATTGCGGGCCATCAAGGTTTTGATTATTCGCCTATTTTTGATGACTATCCAATTAGATATAAGGAAGATTACAGCCAATATGTCCCAAGGGGGCATTATACTCGTAATGATACTTTAAAAACATATTTTAAATCCATGATGTGGTACGGCCGAATGATGTTCAGGGTAGAACCCGATACCACTGAAGCCGGTCGGCAAAAAGGTAGGGAAGAAACTCTTCAGGCAATCCTTATTGTGAAAGCACTGAACGAAGCGACCGTGAATGGCGAACCCGCCTTGAAAGTATGGGAACGGATTTACGATCCGACGGTGTTTTTCGTGGGAAAGTCCGATGACCTGAGTGTCTATGAATATACAGCCTTGCTCGAAGATATATACGGCAGTGATTATCTTTCTTTGAATATCAGTGAATTTGCCGATGAAGAGAAACTCAATACCTTTATTGATGAAGTAAAAGAGTTGCGGAATCCATTGATCAGTTCTTCGTGGGTTAATGATTACGAAGAAGCAGATAAGGTTACCAAGGCATTTCGGTTTATGGGACAACGTTTTATCCCGGATTCCTACATGTTCCAGCAACTGGTTTACGACGAAGTCTTGCTCTATTATGGTTCGGATGAACCATTTACCATGGTTTATAGCATTGTAGGTCCGATACGTGGATTTCCAAGAGGCTTAGATGTGATGACCGTGCTGGGCTCACAAGCCGCAGAAGATATCATCAGGTCCGAAGGCGACGCTGATTATTATGGATATGATCAACAGCTGGACAAACTGAAAGTAGAGTTTGCTGAATTAGATGATGCTGTCTGGGCACAAAATCTCTATTGGAACTGGCTCTATGCGCTGATGCCGCTGTTGGAGCCAAAAGGCGAAGGCTACCCGTCTTTCATGCAGAATCTGGCGTGGACATTAAAACAGTTATACACCGCCCTGGGTTCCTGGGGCGAACTCCGTCACGATACTATCCTATACGCTAAACAGAGTTATACTGAATTTGCAACAGGAATACCGGATCCGCTACCCGGATTTACATATGGTTATGTAGAGCCAAATCCACAACTGTTTGCCCGGCTGGCATCTCTTGCTAATCTTATGCGCATAGGACTAAGCAGAAAAGGACTTCTGTTGAGCGAATTCGACACCAAATTGATTAATTTTGAATCTCTGCTTTTGGGACTAAAGGGAATTGCCGAAAAGGAGTTGACGAATCAGGAATTACTGCTTGAAGAGTATGATCTTATCTGGACTATTGGAGAACGCCTTGAAAATCTGCTGACTTTTTCCGAAGACCTCAGCGGATCAATCACAGACGAGACTGATGAAGGAATGGCTATAATAGCCGACGTTCACACGGACTCAAACACTGAAAGCGTACTGGAAGAGGGCGTTGGTTATCCCTTTGAAGTTTACGTCGCTGTTAAAGTCGCAAATGAGATTGTTTTAACACGAGGAGCCGGTTTCTCCTATTATGAATTCAAGCACCCGATGTCAGACCGTCTGACCGATGAAGCGTGGCAGAAAATGCTAACGTCAGAAAATCCTCCCGAAATACCACAGTGGACGGAAACCTTTATCGATAATACTCAAAATTTCACGATTTCCGAACCATTTCACGCTGTACTTGAAGAGGAAACAGTCAACAACATCACAGTCCGTGTAAATCCTGCAATTCCAACAACCGGTGACAGTTTAGAAATAAGCGTTGATACCTGGTACTGTTATGACTCGACTTTAACCGCTTGTTTCTGTGACAATGATGGGACCACTATTGATTCTATTGACTTAGTGGTGCTATTAGAAGATAGTGAGAACCAGAGAACATATGTCGGATGTATCTCCACGTCCGGATGGTCAGGTGGGCCTGTACTCGTAAAAATCCTGAGCAGTCAGAGCATTTTATTATCGACTCACTGGTTTGAAATACAGCATACGTCCGGTATCACCGAAAATGCCTCAATCCCTGCGCGTTTCTTTCTCTATCAGAGTTATCCGAATCCCTTTAACGCTTTAACAACCATCCGCTTTGATTTACCGGATTATTCGCATATAAAACTGGAAATCTTCAA
>JAGLWX010000079.1 GCA_023133185.1 Fidelibacterota bacterium | reverse complement strand
TGCAAACCGCTCTGGAGTTTTTCCCGGAATCTTCATTTCGGCATAGAACGAAAACATGATGACTGATTGGGTGCAATTCGATAACATTTCGCGGACATGCAACTACACAATTGCCACAGCCCGTACATTTTACCCGATCCACAACGGGGATGCCCTTATCATTCATATAAATAGCGTCAAAAGGACATACTGTAACACAATCACCATAACCGATACAGCCATAACTACAGGCTCGTTCACCGCCACTCACGAAAGTTGCGCCAATGCAGGATTGAATACCCTCATAATCCGCTTTTTTCTTTACGACGCCGTCGCCACCCTGGCACATCACGATCGCAACTTTTCTTTCACCTGTTTCAACATCCACTCCAAGAATTTGGGCTATTCTTTCTGCCGCTTCCGCATCACAGACGGGACAGTCACTCAGTCGAGATTTAGCGCCGGCGAGATTTTCAGCAAAATTAGCGCAGCCTCCATATCCGCAACTCCCGCAATTTGCTCCCGGTAACAAATCACTGATCAGTTCTATACGAGGATCCTCTTCAACATGCAATTTTTTATTGGCTAAAGTAATTAATATAGAGAAAAACAGACCCATTCCGCCCATACTTAAAACCGCATATACAAGGGATGTATAATTCATTCCGATACTCCTTTTATATCAATCCCGAAAAACCCATGAATGCCAAAGCGAGACAGCCGGCTACGATCATCGTAATTGCCGCACCTTTAAAATATTCAGGAACATCCGCCAATTCCAGTTCTTCCCGGATTCCTGCCATTATAACAATAGCGAGAGTAAAACCGACGCCTGCGCTGAATCCAAAGATAATACTTTCAATAAAATTATATTCTTTTAAAACCAGGAACAGTGCGACGCCTAAAATTGCACAGTTCGTCGTAATCAAAGGCAAAAATATTCCCAGGGCATCATACAGCGGTTTGCTGATCTTTTTAACGAACATTTCAACGAGCTGAACAAGCGATGCAATTACAAGAATAAAAGATACTGTTTGTAAAAACTGCAGATTCAACCCTTCAAGAATATATTTATTTATTAACCACGACACTGCTGACGTCAATGTCATAACAAAAGTCGTAGCCATTCCCATGCTTAACGCCGGACTAATTTTCTTAGATACTCCGATAAACGGGCAAATACCAAGAAAATTGACCAGCACATAATTATTAACGATAACAGCGGAAAGAAATATTATGAATATATTTACCATTATTTCGCCCTCCTGGCATTCAGCCAATTGCCAATCCCGATCATCAACCCAAGTGTTAAAAATGCCCCCGGCTGCAATACCATAACCATCAAGGGTTCGAAACTATCCGGCATAATCTGCACGGCAAAAATCGTCCCCACACCAAACAATTCCCGAAAGGAACCAAGGATCGTTATAGTAATTGTAAATCCGATACTCATACCAAGCGCATCAATAACGGCTCGACCGACACTGTTTTTCGATGCAAAGGCTTCCTGCCTTCCCAGAATAATACAATTAACAACGATCAGCGGCACAAAAGGTCCTAAGGCTTTACTGATATCGGGGAAATAGGCTGCCAGCATTTTATCCGCAATTGTCACAAACGTCGCAATTACAATAATGAATGTAGGAATACGGACTTCTTTAGGAATAATATTTCGGGCAATGGAAATAATCGCACTGGACATCACCAGTGTAAAAATCACCGCGAGTCCCATTGATAACCCATTGATTCCAGAATTTGTGACTGCCAGTGCAGGACAAAGTCCCAACAGCATCCGTAAAACCGGATTTTCGTCCCATAAACCCTTTAAAAACTCTCTGGATAATGTTATTTTCTTTGCCATATTAGTTTGCCTTTTATTTTAAGTAACTATCGCGATAGTTTTGGATGGAATTATTCAGGATATCAATAATGGTTTCTGATGAAACAGTCGCTCCGGTTATTGCCTGCACTTCGCCATTAGATTTCTTCGGTGATTTTTCAACACAGGTAACAGGCTGCGTAACTTTCAGACCTTTAAATTGCTTTATGAACCACTCCTGATCTGTCTCATTTTTAAAATCTTTAATGATTCGAGTACCTAATCCCGGTGTTTCATTCTGTTCGAG
>JAGLWX010000078.1 GCA_023133185.1 Fidelibacterota bacterium | reverse complement strand
ATATTTTTCTATATTAATGAATTTGATCATGATATTACCAAGAGAAAAGAGGGGGCAATCGCCCCCTCTTTTGTCATCATCTGTTATAAACCGCCGCCGAAAGCGCCTAATTCGTTAAGTGTGCGAGGAGTGGACAAAATATCCGTGTTAGTGCATTTAAGCGTGTAGAATGTGTCTGCGGAAGTCAGAGTGTAATTACTGGATTCAAAATATTTTCCTGCCAGGTCGGCAGCACTGATATCCAAACCGCTAACAGCAGATACTAGAGTGCCCGCTGCCGCTGTAGGATATTTAGGTGACGGATCGTTAGTGGCGTAATAGACCCGCAGCGCCGTCCGGACAGTTCCGAGGGCGGCGTCGCATTCCGACATTTTCGCTTTTTTGATATTGGCTGTGTAGATAGGCACGGCTACCGCAGCCAATATTCCGACGATGACGATGGTGATCATCAACTCGACAAGGGTGAAACCTTTTTGGTTTTTGAAGAATTTCTTCATTTTACTTTCCTCCTTTTTTCAACTTCATGTTTTTTTGAAGTGGATTTGTTTAACTCATTTTTTCAAGCCTTCCGGGGGATGTTTTTCCCCGGAAGGCTTATTCAACACTACCCTTAGATCATTTAAGTTGCGTCGGGATCTTCCTCCGGACGCTTTCGCATCTGCTGCAAGTAGTACAGTCAGGTCTGAGGACCTGACTAAACTATAAATATCTTTATGAGGATATTCATTTTCAGTAAACATAGTTTTTCTCTGTGTTCTCTGTGGTTTTCCCATAGTGACCCAATTCGGAGCATCTCTCTCTATATTTTTTCATAAACTACTCACCGATCATTCCCGACATCTGGAAAATGGGGAGATATACGGACAGAACTACAATCAGCGCCATGGCTCCGAGTCCGATCATTAACACCGGCTCTATAATTGAGGTAAGACCGTCAATTGAAGAGTTGAACTGCCTGTCGTAAAACTCAGAGACCTTTTCAAGCATAATTTCCAAAGCGCCGGACCGTTCGCCCACCGCTATCATTTTAACCATCATAACCGGAAAGATTGCATGATCCTGCATCGATCTGCCAAGAGATGCTCCGCCGGTTACGTTCTTCTTCACATCTTCCACGATTTCCTGAATGACAACATTATTAGCCGTTTCCGCAGAAATAGTAAGAGCATCCACAAGTTGTACGCTGTTTTTTGTCAATGTGCCCAGAGTTTTACAAAAGCGGGCTATTGTGGATTTCACTACCATCTTTCCGAAAACAGGGATTTTAAATTTTGAGCCGTCAATAAAATGACGTCCCCAATCGCTGCGAGCGAATACTTTGAACCCTGCTATTGATCCTATTATCAAAATGATTTCATAGAGAATATTATTTTTCGCAAAATCACTTATGGTAATCATTACCAGGGTGATACCCGGTAAATCCGCCCCGAAAGATTCAAAGATGTCTTTAAATTTTGGGATCAATCCAAATACAACCCCGGAAAGAACCAGACCAAAGAATATTAAAATAAATTTGGGATAGGATATTGCCGATTTTATCTTTTTATCTATTTTATCCTTATCCTCGACGTAAGTCGCTAATTGATCGAGAATACTGCCGAGATTCCCGCCTATTTCGGCGGCTTTGATCATTGAAATCCCTAAACCTGGAAAGATATGGGAATGACGGGCTAATGACGCCGAGAAATTTTCTCCGGCTTCTATATTTCCTTTTACATCCTGAATTACCTTCTGGAATGTAGGGTTTCCCGCCTGGTCGGCTAAAATGTCCAGGCTCTCCACCAATTGTACCCCGGCGTCCACCATTGTTGACAGCTGCCGGTAGAAAATTACCAGGTCTTCAGTCGTTATTTTTTTTGCCAGAGTGAAAAAAGAGGCGCCGGGTATTTTGTCCTTCTTAATTCGCTTTACTTCCATACGTTCGGCTGATATGATGGTGATAGACTGTTTTCTGAGCCGGGCGGCTAAAGCAAAAGAGTTTTCGGCTTCTGAAGTACCCTTTACCTTTTTTCCATTTGCATCGATCGCCGTATAGTTGAATTGCGCCATATTAGATGATCCTTAAAACTTCGTCAACGGTTGTTAAGCCTTCTCTTACTTTTTTTAAGCCGTTCCGTAGCAATGATTCCATTCCCAGCTCCAGTCCCTTTTGTCTCATATCTTCTTCGGATGCATTGTCAATGATCATTTCCTTGATCTCGGTATATAGAAGAAAAAATTCATAGACCGCTACCCGTCCCCAAAAACCCGAACCGGCACAATGGTCGCACCCTTTGCCTTTATAAAAAGTGATCTCATCGGGATTGATTTTTAACGATTCAAGTCTGTTTTGAACGTCCCCATCCGGCGTATATTGATATTTGCAATGAAGACATATTCTCCTGGCAAGCCGCTGAGCAATAACGAGGGAAAGCGATGAACAGATCAGGTATTTGTCGATTCCCATGTTAAGCAGCCGTATAATTGTGGCGACGGCGTCATTGGTATGCAGAGTCGATAGGACCAGATGTCCGGTAAGCGCTGCCTGTATTGCAATTTCGGCGGTCTCTTTATCCCGGATTTCACCAACCATTACAATATCGGGGTCCTGGCGGAGAATAGATCTCAAACCCGCGGCAAAAGTAAGTCCGATCTGCGGACGCGCCTGAATCTGGTTAATTCCTTTCAGCCTGTATTCAACCGGATCTTCAACGGTTATAATGTTCTTTTCCGGTGAGTTAACAAAGTTGAGCGATGAATAAAGAGTAGTTGTTTTTCCGCTGCCCGTAGGACCGGTGACGAGGATCATTCCGTGAGCCTGGGTTAACACCTCTTTAAATTTTGTCATCAGTTTGGTTTCAAAACCGATGTCGTTAATATTTAGTGAAACACTCCCTTTATCAAGAATTCTCATCACGACTTTTTCTCCATAGATTGTCGGAAGAGTGGAGATTCGAATATCGATTTGGCGACCTAATACTTTTATCTTGGTTCTGCCGTCTTGAGGGACGCGCCGTTCGGCAATATCAAGACCACCCAGGATTTTAATCCGGGAAATTATACCGGATTGCATTCGCTTTGGAGGGGGAGGGATTTCCCTTAAAATGCCGTCAACCCGTAAACGAACCTTGATCTCTTTATCCTGAGGCTCGATATGGATGTCACTGGCGCGATCCTGGGTGGCTTGTAA
>JAGLWX010000077.1 GCA_023133185.1 Fidelibacterota bacterium | reverse complement strand
AAATATTGAACAATTTACATAATCGCTATCCGGAAATGATTTTTGTTAATCGAATAAAATTTGGCGGGCTTTTAGATGTTCCCGATGAAAATGGAGAGACAAAAATACAGGGTCCAACAATGGGAATGGCGGTTGATCTTTTTTCAGAAAACAGTTCAGAATTAGATAGAATGAATATAAGGAAATCTGTAATACGGGGAGAATTGCCTCAAAACCCAGGCGAGATTCTTATCAGTGATGAGTTTGCTAAAAAATTAGAAATAGAGCCCGGACAAGATGTGACATTGCTAAGTTCTACTATGTACGGCAGTATGGCAATTAGAAATTTTGCAATCTCCGGAACAGTACATTTCGGCTTGATAGCTATGGACAGAGCCGCAATAATAATGGATATCACAGATGCACAATCCGCTTTGAATATGGAAAATGCAACCGGCGAAATTCTGGGTTATTTTCCCGACAATGTTTATGATGATCCCAAAGCAGAAAAAATGGCTCAGGAATTTAACACAATGTTTTCTAATCCCGATGATGATTTTTCCCTGATAATGTCCGAACTAAAAACTCAGTCCGGCTTAGCTGATTATTTTGATTATGTCAAATATTTTCTGGGTATCTTAATATTTGTTTTTGTTTTTGCCATGTCACTTGTATTATGGAATTCCGGATTGCTGGGCGCTTTACGCCGCTATGGCGAAATCGGTGTTCGACTGGCAATTGGAGAACACAAGGGGCATATTTACAGATCTATGATAGTTGAATCTATCGGTATTGGAGTTATCGGCTCGATTTTAGGCACCATAATAGGCTTGGGCTTTTCTTATTGGTTAACCAAAGGTATTGATATTGGTTCAATAATGCAAACTACTTCTATGATGATGCCCTCGGTTTTTCGCGCAGTTATCACAAGCAATGCTTATTATATTGGTTTTATCCCGGGATTATTCGCTACTGTTATTGGTACGATGCTTGCTGGTATTGGAATTTATAGAAGACAAACCGCCTCATTATTTAAGGAGTTAGAAACATGAAAAAAATTATGACCTTTGGAATAATAATTATTTTCTCATCTTTGTTAATGGCTCAAACGCCGTCCGCAGAGGAGATACTGAATAAAATCGATGAAAACATGGTCATCGATCAGGCAATATCAACATCGAAAATGGTTATTCACGGCAGAGTTGGCGACCGAACGATTGAATCAAAAAGCTGGTCAAAAGGAAATGATCTGGCAATGGTTGAATATCTTTCGCCACCGCGCGAAGCCGGTACAAAAATGCTGAAAACAGCGGATAAACTCTGGATATACACACCCGAGCCGACCGACCGTATAATCACAATTTCAGGACACCTTCTGCGGCAATCAGTAATGGGCTCGGACCTGTCTTATGAAGATATTACCGACAACTCCAGCATGATAGAATGCTACAATGCAGAGATCCTGGGAACCGAAACCATTCGCGACCGGGAATGTTGGGTTTTGGAACTTACCGCGAAAAAAGACGATATTTCTTATTACTCCCGGAAAATCTGGGTAGACACCGAGCGCTTGCTGCCGCTAAAAGAAGAGCGTTTTGCCAAGAGCGGCAAACTGCTGAAAAAGACCGAAATACTCGAAGTTTTCAAACAGGATGGCCGCTGGTATCCAAAACACATGATCTTCAAAGATATGCTGTCACGGGGCAAAGGCACCGAATATTTTATCGAATCTATTGACTTTGATGTGGATATTCCGGAATATAAATTTACTAAAGCTGCTTTGAGACGTTAGATAATTAATTGAAGTGTCTCTTTTTGACGGGAAAGTGTCCCGAGACGAATTAGTTGAGAAAGTGGGGAATGGTTAATGGGGGATGGTTAATGGTTGATGGTTAATATGGTTAATGGTTAATGGTTAATGGAGATAAAAAATGGGAAAGATTGTAGAGTAGAAGAGATGCCTGTATATCAGATGTTCTAAAATCTGGCACTGGAAGTAGAGAAAATTTCCCGGGATTATGGATATGACTTCCGCTGGCTCAGGATTCAATTGTTGAGAGCATCAGAGTCCGTTTGTGCAAATATGACGGAAGGATTTTATTCCCAATATAGTACAGAGTATTTGCATTCTTTATTTTACTGTCGTCGAGAAGCACGTTCACCCCGTTAGATATTTTCAACTTTTAGGATTTCATGACTTTAGAAAGATGCAAAAAACAATACTACTTAAATATGCTAATTTTCAATGCTATCTCACGGGGTTAAACTATGACTCATATCAGATATGCCAGTGATGTCAAATTACTACAAAAATCCGTAACTGAAAGCATTTGTCTAAGATATGATGATGCTTTACAGCAACTCGCAAATTTGATAAAAAGCATTGAAAGGAAAATACATTTGAAAGGCAAGTCAAAGGCTACCGTTTATGGTGTAAAGGAAGGTTTTGAAAGTTATGAGATTAATCCTTGACAACCATCAACCATTAACCATTAACCATCGTTATAGTGGTTGCTTATCTATAAGAGTTAGTTGAAGAATAGACATTAAAATAAAAGGAGAGTTTAAAATATTAGCGATTAAATTAGCCTATCGCAACCTGATTGGGGCGGGATTGAGGACCTGGCTGAATGTCTTTATTCTCTCTCTCTCTTTCCTTGTCATTATCTGGCACAGGGGTATTATGAATGGCTGGGACCGTCAGGCTCGCAACGATACTATTAATCAGGAAATCGGCGGCGGTCAATATTGGCATGAAAACTACGATCCCTATGATCCTTTTACCCTGGCTGACGCCCATGGGATTATCCATAAAAAATTACAGGAAAAGGCTGATTATACCCCGGTTTTAATTACCCAGGCAACCATATATCCGGGAGGCCGGGTTCAAAGTGTTTTATTAAAAGGCATCGAACCGGCTCAAAAGGTTCTTACCATTCCGACTGAATATCTAAAATCCGATATGGATGAGATTCCGGTGATGCTGGGTTCCAGGATGGCGGAGAATAATAAACTCAAAATTGGCGATATTGTCACGGTCCGCTGGCGTGACGCAAATGGCACTTTTGATGCGGCTGATGCTAAAGTCGTACATATTTTCAAAACAAATGTGCCGATGATTGATAACGG
>JAGLWX010000076.1 GCA_023133185.1 Fidelibacterota bacterium | reverse complement strand
TCTGAACCCGAAAGGGTTAAACATGAATAACAATTGGTGTAACCTGTTGACCGAAGAACAAACCCAAAATCCCTCAACCCTGAGAGGGGTTGAACTGCATAGGTCTGATTTCCTTAAAAATGTTAGAAACTTCGTTCTTTTCTGTTTTTATTGTAACAGTCTCTTTATAAATTATTTTTCAATAAATTATGTTATGACATTTGAATTATATTTTTTATCAGGTTTCGTTAATTTTACAGAATTTTAGTTTTCATCCGAGGTGGCAATGAACTTACAGAATTTACAGGTTTTACAGGATTTAATATTACTGGCTCCCCCGATTCTTCTGGCGCTGACTTTCCACGAATTCATGCATAGCTGGATTGCGTATCGATTGGGTGATCCCACCGCCAAGCTGGCAGGTCGATTGACTATGAATCCTCTCGTACATCTTGATCCTATCGGGACGATTATGATATTTCTGGTGCGCTTTGGCTGGGCGAAACCGGTGCCGGTAAACCCGCGCTATTTCAGTCAACCAAAAAGAGACATGCTGCTCGTCTCGGTCGCGGGTCCTGCGGCGAATATGCTATTGGCATTGCTCAGCGGATTGCTGTTGAGGTCGATTTATGCCGGGACTTTCAATTTTCTCCCGGTTAATATTCTGAAGCCGGTTTATAACATGGTAAATTTTAGTTTACAGATCAACCTGGCGCTGGCAATTTTTAATCTTTTACCGGTGCCGCCTCTTGATGGTTCGAAGATTTTATATGGTTTATTACCTTATCGATATGAACATATCTATCAGTATCTTGAACAATATGGTCCGTTTGTTTTAATGGGATTGATCTTGTTTGGAATGGTGACAAAAATTTCAATCCTTGGTGCTTTTATCTATCCTTTTGTAAATTTCTTTGCAAGACTATTTGTAGGATAAGCGTAGTGGTCAGATATAAAAAAAGAGGATTTTCGATCAGGGCTCAACGCTCTGATCGTGATAGTAAACGGATTCACTTTCAACGTTTACATAAGAATTCCAAGAAAATGATAAAACCATTGTGGTGGCTGATTTTTATATTAATCGTAATCGTTGGAATAATGTTGTATTTGAACGGTGTCAGATAACGAGGAGTACTTATGCCCGAAATAATTGAATGCATCCCGAATTTTAGCGAAGGGCGCGACCTGAACGTCATAAAAGCAATCACCGATGCAATAGAAGCTGTTGACGGCGTAAAACTGTTGGACGTGGATCCCGGCGCCGATACTAATCGTACAGTAGTTACATTTATCGGAACGAAGCAAGGAGTTCTAAAAGGAGCATTTGCCGGAATTGCAAAAGCAGCCGAAGTAATTGATATGCGGAAACATAGCGGGGCACATGCCCGGCTGGGCGCGACCGACGTCTGCCCGCTTGTTCCAATATCGGGTATCACTGAAGAGGAGTGTGTTCAACTCTCGCATGAATTGGCAAAGAAAGTAGCCGATGAATTGAATATTCCGGTCTATTTATATGAAAAATCAGCACAGAAACCGGAGCGGGAAAATCTTGCTAATATTCGCGTCGGCGAGTACGAAGGGTTACAGGAAAAGCTGAAGGATCCGGTTTGGAAACCCGATTACGGCAGAGCTGAATTTAATGCTAAGTCCGGCGCAACGGTAATGGGCGTCAGGGAATTCCTGATTGCCTATAATGTCAATCTGAATACAAGCGACCGCAAATTAGCCACCGACATTGCTCTCACCATCCGTGAAAAAGGTCGTTTAAAACGGGATAAAAAAGGCAATATTGTCCGTGATGAAAATGGCGTGGCGCTGCGTGTTCCGGGGTTATTGAAATATACAAAAGCGGTTGGCTGGTACATCGATGAGTACAAAATGGCGCAGGTGTCCATTAACCTGACCGATTATAAAGTCACTTCGCCTCATGTTGTATTTGAGGAAATCCGGCGGCTCGCCAATAAAAAAGGGCTGCGTGTGACCGGTTCCGAAATCGTCGGATTGATTCCGAAAGAAGCCATGATCATGGCGGGAAAATATTTTCTCAACGCCCAGGGACGTTCCGAGGGTGTTCCGGAAGAGTCCTTAATCCGTAC
>JAGLWX010000075.1 GCA_023133185.1 Fidelibacterota bacterium | reverse complement strand
CTTCCAATCGGAATACTCACCGAATCCGTCAAAAGCCGGACAAGTGAATTCCCCAAGGGGTCAGACAGGAAGCCCCAGAACAAGAATAAACCTTACCCACTTTGGCTGAGTAGTTACAAATTTACATTGAAAGGGGCTGTGTTTTAAAACTTGTTTTGAAAATCACTTAGATTCTTTCGAGCGATTTTCACGATTTTAGCGCGCATTTCATGTAGAAACTTCAGATTAATATCCCAATAATAATCGTTATAGGTCCATGGCAGGCGCACAAACTTTCCGTGGGCATAGAGCATGGTGACTTCGGCAAATATGCCGTTTCCCGTATAAATGCGGTGGGAAAAGTTCTTAGCGGAAAATAGAACCAGTTTTGCCGGAGTAAGATAGCCGGGATCAATATTGACTACTCTTCGGTTGGAAATTGTCGAATCAATTTCTGTTTCAATCTGATTGGTCTGGATTTTTATTTGATTGAACGCCTCAAGATTTACGGGTTTCTCAAAAATAAAAAACTGTTTTTGGAGATCAGCGCCGAATTCTTTGACATAGTAATTGGTAAAATCGGTCACCTTATAGGATAAGCCGCTTCCCCAAACAGCCCCTAAGCGTTCCGTCAAATGTCCGAGAACTTGTTGCAATTGCTCCGGCGTGGAAAACATTATAGCGACGAAAGGATAAGCGCATGGCGGTGTTTTTATAATGCCCATTTATTGTCCTCCTGTAGTAGTGATTTCTTGACAAACTTATTCAGGTCGTTTGAAAGCTGGCGCAGCTCAAGGAATTTTTCGACCGGGAAATCTCTGGTGGCGCAGGGATATAATGTGTTGTTTGTAAGCAGAGGATCAATCTCGTCCCAAACAGATCCCAGCGCTTTAGCTCGGTTCCAGTGCGCTGTGTGCGGTATCGGCGAGTATGACGCCAGGCGTGAAACAGCTCCCAGCTCAGCAACATAGCAGATACTTTTTTCTATATCCGAATAGCGTTGTCCCGGTAGTCCCATAATTAAATAGGCTTCAATATCTGAGCGCTTGTAACCGGCGTTTTCTAAATTTTTAAGCGCCAGATTGAAGTGATCGGTGGATACTTTATCAGTCGATGCTTTTTGCCATTTAGGGATAATGGATTCCAGGCTGACGCGGATTGTCTGGAATCCGGTGCGTTTCATTAACATCGCCAGATCGGGATCGATTTCTCGAGCGAACAAACCGTTCGGTGTGTGAAATTTTGCATTTACGCCGTGTTTTAATAATCCTTTTAGGATCGGAATAATATGCCGTTTTTTATTAATAAACAGGGCGTCGTCGTAAAAAGCAAATTGCCGAACGTCTAACTGTTCATAAAGACAGACAATTTCTGAAATAACATCTTCCGGGGCGCGCTGTAAAAACCGTGGATTTAAATACGGCGTTGCGCAATAATCGCAATGCAGCGGACATCCCCGGGAGCTCATCATTGCAGCCGCATTGATTTTCGGGTATAAATCCCAGGGCAATATTCCCGAATCATCAAATTCCGGAATTTTCGAATAATCCCGCTCGATTTCATAAATCGTATCCAGAAGCATCAAAGTCTGTTTCTCGCCATATCCGGTAATAAGATGATCCGGTTGTACGATCCGCCGGGCATGCCCCGGGAACAGCGAAGCATAGATACCGCCCAGAATTATTTTGGCTGTGGGAAAGGATTCTCTGAGAATCTTTACGGTTTCAACTATTCCCGGATACCAATAACTCATGTGTGAGGTCAACAGTATTGCCTTAGGAGGATCGATGTTTTGAAGGGCTGATAGAAATTGTTCTCTGGTTGCTCCGTATAATCCGAACCGTCTGGGAACGTGAGTCACGGCTTCGGGTTTCGGGATAATGGTCTTGTGGTATTTTCCCCTGCCGGAGAGTTTAGTTGCGGGATCAGAATTGTTCCATCTTAGTCGATCGGTAAGATCAATTAGCTGAAGCTCATAGCCGTAATTGCGGAGGAATTTTCCGACATACAGCAAGCCCAGCGGTTTTGCCCACAGGTCATATGCGGCGAAATCGGCAATCCAGGGATTTATAAGCAGAACAGAAGACGCTTTCATAGCGTTAAACTACAGCTTGAATTGAGGATATTCAACACTCTTGGATTATATTTTCAGTTGCGCCGGGAGCTCACTCCCGACACATTCGTTGGCTTGCCAGATCTGAGGACCCGACGGAACTAAAAAACCTTCGGAAGATTGAATGGCTTATTGGTTGAATTGGTTTACTGGTTGATTGGGGCGCTTTGGTCTAAAGCAATCCCCCACAGTAGCATATCGTTTGTCGGGCAAGAATAAAAGCTGAAACCAATTTGGCTTCGCTGAAAATTGGTTTAGACGTTCCGAAAAAAAGTAAAACAAACACTTTTAACCCGTTAAATGTTTATCCTGTGAAATGCGAAGCATATTTAACCGGGTCTTGTTTGTTCAATCTACAGGACTTCATTCTAACGTTTCTCCGGGATAACCTTCCGAAGGTTCGGCAAGATAAGTGTCTGTGTCATAATAAAAAAACCTTCGGAAGGTTGATACGGGCGAGAACCTGACGGAACTAAAATCCCGAAGGGATTGAACATGAATAACATCAGACGAAGTCTGGTGAAATAAGAAGTCCTCCCCAAAGACAGAACACCGGAGGTGTTTAACGGTTTATTGTTGATTATCTTTGCGAAAGTTTCTTTGGATAATGCGAAAGATTCAAGAAAATATCGTGAAGTACTATTAGATATAGCTTTCGCAAAGTTCTCAATTGGCAAACCAAACCGTTTTTGATGTTAGCCAAAATAATTGTAATTTCGTTGGTCGTTATACAATTTACAAAAGAGCAAAAGGAACTGCGTTTGTATTCGGACAATCCCCCGCCTTCTCAAAAAAGAGTTCTTTACGCCGTCTTGAACTGGGGATTGGGCCATGCAGTTCATTCGGTACAGATGATCCGTTCTTTGTCGGAAAACAACGAGGTGATCCTTGCGGCAACCGGAAGAGCGCTTGCTTTTCTGAAAGATGAATTCCCGGATTTAGAGAGTATAAATTTACCGGACTATACCGTTCAATATGCATCAAATCAGCGATTTCTGGTTATCCGGCTGATTTTGCAGGTTCCCTCCATGCTGGTGGGTCTGTTAAGGGAACATTGGCTGGCAGAAAAGATTATGCGGGAAAGAGACATCGATTTGATTATTTCCGACAATCGTTACGGTGCCTATTCACGAAATGTCCCGTCATTCTTTATCACCCACCAGCTCCGGTTCAGGCTTCCGGCGCGGCTCCGCAAATTTGAAGTGATTTCCGAATGGTTTAATCGTTGGTATTTCCGGAAATATAGCGGCGTTCTTGTGCTCGATGAAGCGGGCAAAGAGAACATGGCTGGCGACCTAGCTCATTCGGGGAAAATCTGCCGGCATCCGAAATTAACTTATATCGGTTTGTGGTCAACTGTTCACAAAGAGAATGTTCTACAGGATATTGATGCGTTGGCGGTAATATCCGGGCCCGAGCCGCATAGGGAAATCTTTGGGGCAAAAGTGATTGAACAGATGAAAAATATGCCCGGGAATAAAGTTGTAATTTTGGGAAAGCCTGAAGATACGGGAAAAGATTATTCATATCCGGGTCTTCAGGTGTACTCCTTTAAAAACCGTAAAGAGGTCAACAACCTGTTAAACCGTGCAAAAATTGTGGTGTGTCGATCCGGATACTCGTCCACAATGGACATGGTCGCTTTAAAAAAACCGGCTCTTATGGTGCCGACTCCCGGGCAGACGGAGCAGGAATATCAGGCGGAATATTACCGGGACAAGGGCTATTTTTACATGGTTTCTCAGGAAGAGATGAATCTGTCCGTCGATTTGAAAACAGCGAAAAAATTTAGCCGGATTAAAGAAAGCCGTTTAAAAGTAAATCAATATGATTTATTTTATAAGGCTTTCGGCGAACGGTTACCGGAGAAGGTCCATGAACAGAACGTATAAAGCGACACTGCTGATATTATTAACGACAATCTGCCTGAGCGCCACCGGGCTGCACGTTCCGGCGAATGACCCGGTATATGATTTTCTCGACAGAATGGCTGTCCGGGGGCTGATTCGGGAGCTGCTCAGCGACACTCGTCCGCTTCACCGGGCAAAGGTTGCCGAATACCTGTCCAAACTTGAGAATCAAAAAGAACATCTGGATCGAATCGACAAGTTAGTTCTGAAAGATTACATTGTCGAATATCGTTCGGAATTCGGCCAGAGCCGCCATCCTAAGCTGACAGAAGGTACGAACCATTATACCCCTCTTTCCTCCCGGGAAAACTTTGCAAAAGGAATTAAGGAAATATTCGATAAATATTCGGAAGAGGAACCGCCGCATCTGTTCATTTATGAAAAAGACAAAAACCTTATTTGGCTTGATATTGACGGAAGAGCCAGATTAGAGAATAAGAACGGAATATTTCGAATTTTAGGAGCCGGCGGTATGCGGCTCTCAACCCAGCTGGGTGATAAACTTTCACTTTACATGGATGCCCGTGGATACCTGTGGAATATTCCCGACGGTTTTACTGATTTCCCCGGAGAAATTCGCAATACCTATGTTCAGGACGAGCCGACCTTTGGCGCCCAATATTTCGATAAAACCGAAGCCTATTTCCAATATTCCACACCTGTCGCCGGAACCTTTTCAGTAAATCACGAGAGTATAATCTGGGGAAATTCGCCAAACAGCATGATTCTATCCGACAACATTGCCCCCTTTGGCTTCATCCAGTGGCAAAAAGATTTTGACCATGCGAAATACACTTTTGTTCACGGATCCCTTTTGGGGATAAATCCAGACATTGACGCTGAAACAAATATTAAAAGTTTCCCCCGGAAATATTTTGTGGGACATCGATTGGAAACCGCATTTGTTCCATCGTTTCACCTCGCCTTTACGGAAATGATGATCTATGGTAACCGCAATTTTGAGTTTGATTATTTGTTGCCTGTCAGCCTGCTCCACACCATGGAACATGAGCAGCGCGACAGGGATAATAATCTTATGGCTTTTGAATTCGAATGGTTTCCCTCCGCCGGTATAAAACTGTACGGAACGCTTTTGCTGGACGAGTTAAAAGTAACGGAAATCGGAAAGAGATGGTGGGCAAACAAACAAGGCTGCCAGGCGGGGATACATCTTTCACCCCGGATTCCCACAGAATTGATTATTGAATGGACTGGAGTTCGCCCGTGGACCTATACTCATAAGATTACTGTTAATACCTACACTCACAACGGAGAGTGCCTGGGCTTTTATGCCGGACCCAATTCGCAACTGTGGTTTGTGGAAAACCGGTGGTGGTTCAGTCACCGCCTTTATGGTAAAATCCAATACCGTGGATTGAAACACGGCGTTGATCCGTTGCCGGTTACCGATCCGGCATATTACCCAGTGGGCGGTGATGCTAATCAGGATTATTCACAGCGGAATCCGAAATTCGATGATCAAACCAAATGGCTGATGGGCAAAATAGAAACCACGCAGGAATTAGGCTTTGTACTGAGCTATCGCTGGCGCAAAGAGATTATTTTTGACTTGGGCGCCCGGGTGAGAGAACAAGATGGGCAGGTTGACGGTTTTCTCTCTTTTCAGATTCGGGTCGATTATTAATCGTTTTTGTTATTTTGTCTTTGGATTAAAAATCGCCGTGTCTGAAGCAATTTTTATTATTATCGTATTCATTGGAATGCTATTGAAAGTTTATCCGCAATGCCGATATTACACCAAAAGCAGAGTAGCGATACCGA
>JAGLWX010000074.1 GCA_023133185.1 Fidelibacterota bacterium | reverse complement strand
TAAAATCTGAGTGTAAGTTGACATCTTATTTAAATCCTTTCATTTTCTCCCAATCCTGAAATGGTTGAACTATTTCTATCTGTTTTTTCCAGAACCGTTTTCATATTTATCAAGTTAAACACCTCCGGTGCTTTTTCTGGGAGAAACTTTTTCTTTCACCAGACTTCGTCTGATGTTATTCATGTTAAACCCCTCCGGGATTGATCGGATACCATTTATTATTCTCAACCACCTTTCCTTGTATTCATCACTCCCGACCCTGCAAGGGTTAAATATGAATAACATCCGATGAAACCGGTTGACATAAGCAGAGCCTAATCTCACTAACCCTGAAGGGGTTAAATCAATCCAATCAATCGCTTTAAATGTCAGCCCGGCATGAGGGTATTTATTCATGATATTAGCCTTTTCTATTTTAGCACTTTTTTCATTTTTTTCAAAAAACTTTATACAAGACCTGGTGCGATTACCCTTTTCCAACAGTATAACCGACGCCTTCAATCTGTTTTATTATAGTATTTGGATCAGCTTCACCGTCAACACTAACTGTTTTATCCGTTAGAGAGATTACAACATTTTCAATTCCGGGTAATTTTTTCAGAGAATTTTTAATCGTCATCTGACAATGCTTACAAGTCATGTCCGGAACATAAAACCTGTACTCCATATCAACTTCCTTAATTTTCTTCTGCTTGCTGAACAGGCTGTATCCCATTATTGCCAATAATAATACTGTGGAAATTATCTTCAGAAAAACCGATGTCTCATCATGTCGATGCATAAGCTCATGTCCCGACCAGGTGGGTAAAAACAGATCCATAAGCAGACCGCCGCCCACCGCAATTATAATTATACTTACCAGATAAATGATAAAGACTTTTTTACCAAGTTTTTTACCAACAAATCCCATGGTAATCGTATTGGTAGCCGGACCGGCGATCATAAACGCCAGCGCAGCGCCGGGAATCAATCCCTTCATTAGTAAAGCCGCCGCAATCGGCACAGAACCAACCGCGCATATATAAATAGGAACCGAAACTACAATCATCAAAGGATAAGCAATCAGCGGATTTGATAAATATTCGGATGCAAAATCGGTCGGCAATAATGCGGACAGCGCCCCTCCAACGGCGATTCCCAATAACAGAGTTTTCGATAAATCCTGAGGCAGCACGCTGAAGCCATACACAAAAGTAGATTTAATTCTATCCAAAAGCGATAAATGCGGATGTTTTTTATGTTCGACAATTAGACGGGTTTGATTATTTTTTTCTGTTAAATAAACAATAACTCCAATCAAAATTCCGCCTATTAAAGCTGCGAGCGGTCTGGCAATAGCAAAAACGCCGCCGAGCATGCCATAGGTAATAAAAATGGAATCAACACCGGTTGTAGGCGTGGAAATTAGGAATGACATCGTGGCGGCTTTGGAAGCGCCATCTTTTCTTAATCCCGCCGCAATAGGAATAATCGAACATGAACAAACCGGCAGGGGAATTCCAAAAAGAGTCGCTTTTAAAACAGGAATAAAACCCGAGCCGCCCAAATGTTCTTTTATAAAACTCTCTCCGATAAAAGAGTGAATCAGACCGGCAATGAACAGCCCCAGCAAAAGCCAGGGACTGACGATCAAAAGGAAATTCCATATTTCACTAATTATGCCGAACATAATATTTCTCTTAGAACCAGATTAGAAAACCTGCTCTACGGCTTTCACTTCGGGAATTTCTTCTTTGAGTTTTCTTTCCACGCCCATTTTCAAAGTCATTGTACTCATAGGGCATGAACCGCAGGCGCCGGTCAATCTAACCTTGACAATTCCATCATCGGTAATATCGACTAATTCAACATCGCCGCCGTCAGCCTGAAGAAAAGGTCGCACTGCCTCAAGAACTTTTTCAACTTTTTCTCTCATTTGTTTACCTTTCTATTCATTATTTTGCTTTATTAAACATTCCTTACATATACCTTTAAAATAACCGTGAATCTCCTGAATTTCATGCCCGGAAATTTCTTTATGATCCATATTAGCAAAAGGGCAGGTTACGTCAACATCATATATCTTTCCACATTTCTTGCATAAAAAATGATGATGAGATTGACAATTGATGTCATACCTGACTTCGGTTCCGGTTATTGTAATTTCGTTTATCACCCCTTTTTCTGAAAGGAGTTTCAAGGTATTATAAACCGTGGTTTTGGACATTGTCGGAATCCGCTCTATCAGTTCATCATAGATCATCTCCACGGTTGGATGCACTAAATGCTCATGAAGATATTCCAGGATGCACAGCCTTTGGTAGGTGGGCTTGATCCCCTTTTGCTCCAACTCACTTTTAACATGTTTCATATTTGTAATCATTACAGATTTAATATAACATCACCTACACCAATTTACAAGCTTTTTTCTCATCTTGGAACTCACTTGTCCGGCTTTTGACGGATTCGGGATATTAACCGACTAAAGTCGGCGTTGTGGGAAAGGGTTTCTCTATTCCACCGAATAAATTCGGTGGTTATCCTTTTACACGTTAATAAAATCATCTTTCAAACATTAACTACCCCCTGTCCCCTTGGGGAATTCATTGGGTGGATTCAGGAATGCATAACCAGCCCCCGCCTGTCCCTTTGGAGAATCTATTCGGCGTCAGCATACTACTAGAGTTTCCGATGAAGGACTTGCCCGACATAACAAGCAAAATCTTGTACATAGA
>JAGLWX010000073.1 GCA_023133185.1 Fidelibacterota bacterium | reverse complement strand
ATATTTTGTGTCATAAAATTTTATCTCCGGGGCATATAACAACGTACTGTTCGACTGAAGCCCCGAAACGATGTGATTTAATACGCTCAATCCTTCCATCAAGTTGGTGACAATACGATGAGGAAATGCCATGGCAATATCACCGGGCGTAACATCGGACAATGTTGGTGTAACAGCCGATTTGGCAATCCGATCCCAGGTTGAACGACGCCCGGAAACAAAATCCAGCAAGCGCTGAAGAATCGGTTTTCCACCACCGATAGTCGTTGCCAGACGGGCAATATCCCGTCCATATTTCGTTGTGTCTTCCACCGGGTCGGTCAGTGTGACTCTGGATAGCAGCGCAAAATTTGTGTTGTTCGTTTTAGAATTCCACTTGGCGTGTCCGTTTACGAGAACGAAATCATCGAACTCTTCCTTGACAATATATCCATTGGGGTTGGTGCAAAATGTTCGCACAAGGTCATCGTAGGACTTTGTATATAACCGAAATTTTGCGTCATACATGACTTTTGCAATTTCGCTGTATATATCAGCCGGAAACTCAACGCGCACTCCAACATCGATCGGTCCGTACATATTTTTTATACCAAGCTTTCTTGCCTGCTCGCGCAACCAATATGCCCCGGCTCTACCCGGCGCTGCAATGATCGACTCTGCCCGGAACTGTTCCTTTTCATTGGATAGAATGAAGATATTGTCCCGGTAATCAATTGACCGAATGCGGGTATTAATCCGAAACAAAATTCCTTTTTTAACCAGCCGTTGATAGAAGCGATTAGTAATAACATGCAGCCGGTCTGTACCGATATGGCGCTGTTTGGCATAGATAAAGTCAACCCCCACAGCATGAGCCTTCCGCATCAATTCCTGGAAAGATTTATCATTTGTCCCGGTATATCCGCCCACGACCCCTATTTCGGTAAAAATATCATCAACCAATTCAATATATTCTTCGACTTCCGACGCACTCCTTCCAAAACTTGACGGATCACCACCGATTCGGTGACTTAAATTCAGCTTGCCGTCGGAAAATGTGCCAGCGCCGCCGACCCCAAAATTCATGTCTTTGCGCTTTTCCGGTTCGTCGCCCCTGTCAACCACCATGACCTTTAATCCGCTCCCCGCCAGACGATTCGCTGCAAACAAACCCGCGGTTCCGGCTCCAATTAAAATAACATCGTATATATTTTCCATCCAGCCCATCCGTTTTTCTTGAAGAAACAACTTAAAAGTTTAACATGTTTATAAATAAGATTCCATGAAAAACAACCGAATATCAATCCCAAAAAAAATAAATCTTTTCAGATACGTTTCGATTGCTTTATATTACAGCAGTAGTAATGGTAAGAAAGTTTCTGACAGTTTTAATGTCCCTATATTCAGACTGCTACAAAATTTAAATGAAATCACTGTCGTCTCAAAAAAGCTGAATAGCTGAAATGATCTACAAAAACATCTATTTACATTCTCCTTTGCCAACTCTAATTTTAGATGCCAAAGGATTAATAATTGACGCCAATCCGGCATTTAAATCCATGGCGATTCTCCCTGAAATGGATTTTATCGGTACTTCGATTTCCAATTATATAGCAAACAACGATAACAAACGCCTAATTTTATCCCAACTACTGACTGTCGAGATAATGGAAGGACGACTGGATTTTCAGGCTCACGGAGGCGTCTCTGTTCCGGTAATGGTAACGCCAGCAAAAACCATCACCGAAAACGGTGATCCGGCAATAATATTTTTTATACACCCTGTTTCTTCGGTAAGCGGAAAAGACATCGATATTACACAGTTGGAAAATGATCTGCGCAATGAAAAGCGTTTTTCCGTTTTCGGTCACCTCGCCCCGGGAATTGCTCACAATATCAACAATCCCCTCGCGGTTATCATTGGCAGAACTCAGCTCTTAAAAGCCAAAAATCCCAACATCCCTGGTCTGGAAATTATTCAATCGCAAGCCCAGAGTATCAACTCAATTATCACAACTTTATCATTCAAAAGTAGTCACGAGCTCATCCAGAACGAGGTCCCCCTCAATCTGAGTGACCTGTTGAATTATGAACTCGATTTTCTGCAAGCTGATCCGTTTTTCAAACACAACGTTGAAAAAAAATTGGATCTGAACGCAAGTATTCCAATGATTACGGGTACATATAGCGACTTCTCAACAGGCTTAATGAGCATTGTAAATTTCTCCCTGGACACAATGCTAAATACCGACGTCAAAACATTTTCCGTTTCCCTGTATGCCGATCCCCAATTTATTTATATTGATATATCCGACACCGGCGCGCCTATTGATAAACAGCAATTAGCAACGATATTTTCAGAACCACCACCGGAAAAACAATCGAAACGCATGGGAAAGCAGCCCGTCGATCTATATTATGCCAGTCGGATATTACATAAGTACGGAGCCACGATAGATATTGTTAAAAATACCGAAAAAGGAAAATGTTTTCAGGTTAAGATACCCCATTAAAATAGAGGCGGAAATGAGCGATAAAACAAATACAACAATGAATCAATTAAGCGCTCTGAAAGATAAGTTTTCTCAACTTGAACGTCGTTACCGGGCGTTTATGGATAATACCGCTGAGGGAATTTGGTGTTTTGAAACCGCCGAACCAATTCCTGTCAATCTTCAGGAAGATGAGATAATCCGTCGTATCTATGCTACCGGCTTTTTGGTGGAATGCAATGATGCAATGGCAAAAATGTACGGTTTTGATAAAAAAGAGGATTTGATCGGCGCTCGCCTGGAAGATTTTCTGGTTCCTTCCGATGAACGAAACATTGAATATCTAAAAAGCTTTATCCGCAGTGGTTTTCGTCTTGTTGACGGTGAATCCCACGAACCGGATACTCACGGCAATCTAAAAACATTTCTGAATAATTTCATCGGCATTATTGAAAATAACCGGCTTGTCCAAGCCTGGGGTACCCAGAGAGACATTACCGAGCAAAAACGGTCAGAAGAACAAATTAAGTCTTTAACGGTTCAGCTGGAACAATTCAGCCAAATATCCGCAGATATTATTACTATCAAAAATGACGA
>JAGLWX010000072.1 GCA_023133185.1 Fidelibacterota bacterium | reverse complement strand
GGTCATAAAAGCATTGACGACGATACTTTAAAGCGCTTAAAACAGGCATATATCAAAAAAGATGACGTTGTTAAATTATTTTCTCAAGGGATCAAGCTTGGAAATCAGTCCTGTTATATTCCTAATACAATGAAACATATTCTTGATCAGAGCGCCGTTGACTACGGTAAAAAAGAATATTCTCCGGGAAAAGAGCGCTGGCACCGGGAAGACAACTTGTTTGTTGCGTTGAAAGATAAATCCGGAGATTTTATTGGTATGATCTCTCTCGACGACTCAAAAAGCGGATTGAAACCAAGCGATGAAACGGTCAAGCCTCTTGAATTATTCGCCAATCATATTTCCCAGATCCTCCAGATGAAAAAACTTGAAAATGAACGGCGGGAAATTGAGCAAAAATTTCATCAGGCGGAAAAAATTCGCGCCCTTGGCGAGATGTCCGGCGGTGTTGCTCATAATTTTAATAACGTACTGAGCGCTATCCTTGGAAGAGCCCAATTGTTAAAGCGCGATATAAAAGTGCCCGATATTTTACGCGGTCTCGAGGTTATCGAAAAAGCAGCCCTTGATGGCGCTGCTACCATTAAACGAATCCAGGAATTTACAAGAGTCAGAACAGACCAGAAATTCGATAGAATAGATATCAATGAAACTGTACGAGATTCTATAAAATTTACCCGCACACGCTGGAAAGATGAAGCCAATGAAAAAGGTTTGAAAATAAACATCAAAACATATTTCAACCAGGAGCCACAGGTAAAAGCAAGCGCCTCGGAAATGCGGGAAGTGTTTACCAACCTGATTCTAAATGCCGTTGACGCCATGCCTGAGGGCGGCAATATTACAATCATAAGCGATATCATTTCTGACCAGGTCAAAATTACAATTCAGGATAAAGGTACCGGAATGGATGAGGAAATCCTAAAAAGGGTCTTTGATCCATTCTTCACAACCCGCGGTGTAAATGGCACGGGGCTTGGATTAAGCGTCACATATGGAATTATCCATAGACATAACGGCGAAATAAGTATTCAAAGCGAACCGGGCGTCGGAACAACTATAATTATCAATCTTCCTTTGTCTCCGGCGCAAACGGCAACTCCGGTGCCGCAAGCAGAGAAGGCGCCTGAAGCGAAAGAAATGAAAACCGCGAAAATACTTGTCGTTGATGATGAAATCGAACCCAGAGAACTGCTTAATGATATTTTAGAATTTGGCGGACACACGGTGCTGACTGCGGATTCCGGTCGAAACGCACTTAATATCCTGGACAACGAAAAAGATATTCATATCATTTTTACCGACCTTGGAATGCCCGAGATGTCCGGCTGGGACCTGTCAAAAGAGATTAAAGCCAAAGATCCAAAATCCGTTGTTGTGATGATAACCGGATGGGGCACCCAGCTCGACCCGGAACGTATAGCATCCTGCGGTATTGACCGGGTGATAGCGAAGCCTTTCCAGGTAGATCAAATTAACGAACTTGTTTCTGTCTGTTTCAATTTGTTCAAACAACGATTATCCAGTTGACAATAAAATTACTTTTAATCCGATGAGTTGCATATTAAAAAATTAGAGTGTAAACTTCCCTCACAAACACAAAGATGGTTATGGCATCAATTTTAGTTATCGACGACGACAAATATATCCGAGACACTTTCCGGGATTTATTATCTCCAGCCGGACACGATGTAACAACTCTAATTTCGGCTGAAGAGGCTCTGAAATACCTGAAGAATGAAGACCCGGATTTGATTTTTCTGGATATAAAATTACCCGGCATGGACGGCATTGCCTTTTTAGAACATCTGCGGAATCTGAAATACAATATTCCTGTCGTCGTCATAACTGGTTATGCAAATGTTGATACTTCCGTTCAGGCAATGAAACTGGGCGCCAAAGACTACATTCGCAAACCCTTTAATCTTGAAGAGATAACATTAATCGTCGATAAAATCGCTGAAGAACAACAAATAGAGGATCAACTTGCCTATTTTCAAAAGCAGAAAGACGTCATTTTCGGTTTCGGCGATATTATCGGAAACAGCGAACCGATCAAAGAAGTTTTCCGTTTCATCCGGCAGGTTGCCAATTCACCAAAAACAACAGTGTTAATTCGAGGAGAAACCGGTACGGGAAAAGAGTTGGTTGCCCGCGCCATTCATTATAAAAGCGAACGAGGTAATAAACCATTTATTGAAATCAATTGCTCCGCATTCCAGGAAACGCTCTTAGAGGCTGAACTTTTCGGTTATGAAGCGGGGGCATTTACAAACGCTACCCATCGAAAAAAAGGTCTGCTGGAACTTGCTCATCACGGTTCTTTTTTCTTCGATGAAATCGGTGATATGGCGCCCAGTTTACAGGCGAAAATTTTAAAAGTTCTTGAGAAGCAAACCTTCAGAAGAGTCGGCGGCACAAAGGAAATTTCTATAGATACCCGTATCATCAGCGCATCATCAAGAGATATTGAAAAGTGCATTTCAGAAGGCATTTTCCGTGAAGATCTTTACTACCGCCTGAACGTCGCTTCAATCACACTCCCGCCACTACGAGACCGTAAAGAAGACATTATTCTTCTGGCAGAACATTTCCTAAAAAGCTACAATGCCGAGTTTAAAAAGAACCTTAAAGGCATAACAAACAAATTAAAAACTAAATTGCTTGAACATTCCTGGCCCGGAAATGTGCGCGAACTGAAAAACGCCATTGAAAGAGCCGTGTTGTTTGAAAATAGCGATTTTCTGACCTGTGATAATATATCATTACTGGATAGTCCGGCAACACCATCGAAAAATCACATCATGATTCAGATTCCAAATGAAGGTTTGTCACTAATCGACATTGAAAAATCATTAATTGAACAAGCTCTGATTAAAACCAATCGTAACCAAACCAGAGCCGCCAAACTACTGAACATATCCAGAGAAACTCTCAAATACCGAATGAAGAAATTCAACATTAACCATTGACATGATCTATTAATTGGTGGTTAAAATAACCCACTGTGGTTAATATGAACCAACTATTTCTAAATGTTTTATTCAACTACTTTCTGTTTTTTCAACTAAAATGATTGAGGTTGTGTTGCTATGTGTTTATTAACAGTAGGTTATGTGCAGTAATGACCTATATCACAGATTGTTAATGTCTAATTTGCTATGTTGGTATAGCGTTTGTAGTTGAATTGGCGCTATGTTTTCAAGAAAAATAAAAAAGCGAGGTATAGCATGAAACGTGGAACTTATCTTTTACTCAGTCTTGTTCTGATTTTCTCGGTAGCCGTTTTCATCAATGGGTGCAGTGAAAATTCAGTCTCAAATCCCAATGAACCGGTCGAGTCGATCGGCATTCATGTGGATGACATTCAATGGATTCCTGTCAAAACGGAAGTGCTGGAAAAATTAAAATCTCTTTCCAAAACCGGAATGACGGGAAAAATGATCACGCCCGAAGATGGCGGTATTGTTGGTGGCAACATAACTCTTGACAACACAGTGGAAATTCCACGCCGAGCAGTCGAAGAAAAAACATTCGTCACCGTTGAAGTGTTATGTATCGAGGATAAAAAACAAACAAGCGCCGGGGTAGAATTTTTACCCAGCATGGAATTTGAAAAAGACGTTACCATAACACTCTCCTGGGCTTTCCTTGATTTGGAAGATGATGAAGAGCTTGAATTCAACATCTACTTTAGTGAAGATGAGGGGTATGTTTGGTTTCCTTTGGAAAAAACAGAAATGGTCATCGATTATGACGAAAAGACAGTCAAATTCAAAACCGATCATTTTACACGCTATGGATGGGGTATATAGCTGAGCAACGACTGTGTTTTGACAGAGAAACCAAAATTGTTAATGGTGGGATATATATAATAGATGAATAAACAATTTTTATTTGAGGTTCTCGGGTTAGCAGAAAAACGTTGTAGCGTTGAATTCTCCCGCAAGATTCTCAGGCTCCGCAAAGAGAGAGAGCGTATTCTAAATAATGTGTGGAAGAAAGAACCGCTGCCGGAAGAGCTGTCAACCTGCCAGAAAGATATCATTTTACGTGATATAGATTTTGATACCGTTATTTATCATGCAGCCAAATATCTGGGTAAAACCGATTATGCCGGGCTGTTGTATGATATCGGTGGATCGGCGATCAACTATGGAGAATTTAAACGGGGTAGTGAGATTCTTCATGTGGCGCTGAAAAATGCCGGTCAAAAGAACAAAGAGTTCTTTGCGAACATTTTACAGAAATTAGGCAACATCGAATTTTACACGAACAATTTTCAAGCCGCTCAAAAACATTTTAGCAGAAGCCTGAAATTATTCACTCAGATTGATAACAAGGCTGGAATCGTATCGATTAAAAATGTTATCGGCGCATTGCTCGTAGAAGAGGGTAAATACTACGAGGGTGAAATTCATTTCATTCAAGCCAGAAAAATGGCGGAAGAGGTGAATGCCCCGGAAATGATCGCAAAAGCCAATATGAATCTTGGCATTATTTATAATATGAGGGGGCTTTACGAAGGCGCTATTAATTGTTACCAAAAAGCCCTTGATGCAAATCTGGGTCAGGATCCTGAGCTTTTGTCAAATATCTATCTGAACTTTGCGATCACGTATAAATTCACTCAGTCATACGACACATCCGCTGAATATCTTGACAAAGCCCTTGATCTCATTTGTAAAACCAACAATCGCTATCAAAAAGGACTTGTCTATCTGATAAAAGCCGAAGTTTCCTGTCTGAAGGGTGAACTTACCGCCAGCACTGCGCTGGTCACATCGGCGTTCGCCATTTTCAATGAATCCGGTGACCGTCTCAGCACAGCCGAGGCGTACAAGATACTGGGAATGATCAATCGTCATAGTAAGAATTATGATGTTTCATTATCTTATTTTGAAAACAGCCGGCGCATATATGAAAAGATAACGAATCCTATTAACCTGGCTGAAACACTGGTTGAAATGGTAAAATTATATGCCGATACCGGGGAAAAGTCCCTGGCAAAGAAAACAGTGAATCTAGCGATCAGGAATTTTCAGAAAATCGGAGCGGACACTAAAGTCGAGCACATTAAATCGTACTTTGGCGATTTCATATAAGATTTGTAAATAAAAAAATTAATGGGCATTTCCGGCAGAATTTATAGCCTTTATAAATATACTTTTGTATCTTTACACCCGATTATTGGGAAGGGTGTATTATCGCTCAAATGAACAAACCGGATTTTCTTAGCGTTAAATCAAAATACAAATTCATCTTCGACCATTTCATCGATCTGATAATGGTTTGTGACGCCGGCTTTACCATCATAGAATCCAATGAAGCCGCTAATATTGTTCTTGGAAAGGGCGAAAGCCTGATTGGTGAAAAATGCTACTATGTATTACGGCAGAATAAACGCCCCTGTCTGGATTGTCCGCTCCGGGACACGATAAACAGCGGTACCGTCATACCTCTTGTTAAGTATGACGATCGATTCAATGAATATTTTGAAGAACGCTGCTTTCCAATTCTATCTGGAACTGAAGAATTAGATTCGTTTATCCTTACCGTCAAAAACGTCACAAAATCACGCGAACTGGAGGAAAAATCAGCCCAGATGAAAAAGGTATCTGCGCTTGGTCAGATAAGTTCCGGTGTTGCCCATGATTTCAACAACGTTCTTACCGTAGTGCTGGGCAGGGTTCAGCTCATGAAAAGGCTGACCTCCGATCCATATTTTCTAAAAAGTCTCGATATGATCGAAAAATCAGCGCTGGACGGCGCATCCAAGGTCCGGAAAATCCAGGAGTTCTCTCGTCCCAGTACAAAGACTCTTAATGAATCGGTAAATCTGAAAAACATTATCGAAGAGGTTGTCGAAATCACCCGCCCAAAATGGGATGCGGCTTCCAAAATCAAAGGCATCCTGATAGAGCCGATCCTTGAATTGAATGACGATCTTTTTATACTTGGGGACCCTTCAGATTTGCGCAACGCATTTACTAACATCATCTTTAACGCTATCGATGCCATGCCGAACGGTGGAATTCTATCAATCAAAACAGAGCAGACAGATAATTATATCAATGTCAGTTTTAAAGATACCGGCATTGGCATGACGGAAGAGACAATCGAACGTGTATTTGACCCATTCTTCACAACAAAAGGTGTTTTGGGAAACGGTCTCGGCATGAGCGAAGTGTATGGCATTATAAAACGACATAACGGAAAAACCAATATCCAGAGCGAAGTCGGCAAAGGAACAACCATAAAAATCCGTTTCCCATCCGCTAAACAATCCATAGAAAAAACAACCGACACCAGTATCGAACAGCCGGATACTTTCTCAATATATATTATTGACGATGAGGAATATATCCTGGAAACGCTGCGGGATTTTTTAACGGACCTTGATCATACCGTTCACACCAACACCGACCCGAAACAAGCCCTGGCGGATATTAAAAAAAATAAATTCGACATTGTCTTTACCGACCTTGGTATGCCCGGGATCAGTGGTCTCGAATTAGCTGAAAAAATTAAATCTATAAACTCCAGGATTCAGGTAATTTTAATTTCCGGCTGGGCATTAAATCTAAATGAAAGTGATCTGGAAAACAGGGTTGATTTTGTGCTTAACAAGCCGTTTTCGTTCGAAAAAATTACCTTTACTCTTTCTGAAGCCGGGAAAAAATTAGCTGCTTTTAATCGAAAAGCGTCTTCATAAACAACAGGATTTGAATATAATGAAGACAACACACCTGATAATCGTTGTCTGCCTGGTATTCGCCTTGTTTTCTTGTGATTCAAAGATCAAAAACATAAAACAATCATCCTCCGAAACCGACACTACGGAAATTGCTGACGGCGGCACGCTCGTTATCGGAGTCCGCTCAGAACCCGAATCGCTCAATCCATTGACAGCGTTATCGCAAACATCGAGAAATATAATTAGCCTGGTTTTCAGAAGATTAGCCGATATAAATGAAGATTTAACTACTTTTACACCCCAGCTTGCAAAAAACTGGGTGTTCTCTTCCGATAGTATGAATCTCACTTTTCATCTCAGGACAGATGTGCTATGGCACGACAATAAACCATTTACTGCCGCAGATGTCGTTTATAGTTATCAGCTGCAGATTAACCCTGATGTCGCCTGGGATGGTATCTCATACAAAGATAATATTGCATCAGTTCAATCGCCTGATGATTCGACTGTTGTCTTCTCATTTCACAAAAAAAGCCTGTCAATGTTAATGGACGCTATCGAGGGGTATATCGTCCCCAAACATATTCTGAAACATGATCCTCCTGAAAAAATGCACGAATCAACCTTTAACAGGCATCCGGTCGGGACCGGTCCTTTTCGGTTTCTCGGGTGGAAAGACCAGCAAACCGTCACATTAATAAAAAACAGTTTCTACTATGAAATCGGCAAACCTCACCTTGACAGAATTATTTTCAAGATTGTACCGGACAATTTAAATCTATTGACCCAGTTAAAATCTGGAGAGGTCAATCTGGTTGAAGGCATATATCCAAAAGATTTTCAGGGTATCGTTAAAAGTTGGGACGATGACAAATCGTCAGTCAAACCCGTCAGTTATATGGGACGCCGCTACGACTTTATCGGCTGGAATCTTATCGATCCCGATACATACCAGGAAGCGCTGCAAAACGAGAGCACAGAGATTACAATAAATGAATACATAAAGCCCAACAAATTATTCGGCAGCCAGAAAGTGAGAAGCGCTTTAACAATGGCGATTGATCGCGAAGCATTGACCAGTGCTGTCAATTTTGGTATGGCGCTACCGATGAACGGTCCGGCGCCTCCAATTTTAGCCGCTTATAATGAAGACGCAAATATTCATTGGCTTTATGATCCCCGCCAGGCACGTAAATTGCTTTCTGAAGAAGGCTGGATCGACACCGACAAAGACGGGATACTGGATAAAGACGGGGTGGCTTTTGAATTTGAGATGGTCACCGAAAGCGGAAATGTGCGTTGGGAACAAGTCGCCACTATCATTCAGGACCAATTGGGCAAAATCGGTATTCGGGTCACACCCCGCCTGGTCGAGCCGGCGCTGCTCTACGGGAAAATGCTTCCGTCAAAAGACTTTGACGCTGTTGTCATTGGTTGGGTAGTCGGACTTACCATGGACCTTGCGCCGTTATTCCATAGTTCCAGTTTTTTAACTCCTTTTCATTTCACCGGATATTATTCGCCCCGCTACGACAGCCTCGATTACGCCTCAAAAAACACCCTTGATCCGGAGACTGCTCAAAAATATTACAATAATATCGCCAGCTTGCTGTCATATGATTTGCCCTATACCTGGTTATATTATCGTCTGGAATGCTCAGCAATTCATCGCCGTTTTAAAAATGTCAAATCTGATAAGCGGGGCATGTACATCAATCTCGAAGATTGGTGGATTCCGCTGAACGAACGAAGTAGAATAGATAAATTGTTCGAAGGTTAGGGTTGCGTGATCTCCATTATCCTTAAACGAGCGCTTGATTCTGTTCCAACAATCATCATCGGTATTACTCTAACATTCCTAATTGTACATCTGGCTCCCGGCGACCCCGGCATCCGCTTTCTGGATCCGTCTCAACCCGCCGAAATACAGCAGGTCATCGAGAAACGTTTTGGGTTAAATGAACCACTTCATATTCAATACTGGAATTGGGTAAAACGCGTTCTGTTTCACTTCGATTTCGGGAACTCTTTCTACAATGGAAAACCCAGCTCCGAAGTGCTCCGGTCGGCGCTTTTGCCAACGATCCTGCTGGCAGGCTGCGCCCTTGTATTTGCGTTAATCACCGGAA